>NZ_JACJER010000004.1:0-88379 GCF_014164185.1 Shewanella sp. SG44-6
AACCACACTCATTAACATATTTAACAATAACAAAACAACTTTAGATTTAATGTATTTTTATTTTGTTTAAAAAATATAAAAGTGTTAGCTTTTAAATGCGCATAGTAGTAATGATTAATTATATGTTTCCTGAGTACATATAATATCTATTTGCGCGTTCAATGAAGGACACTTTTAATTAAAATAAAGGAATAATCATGAGAACAAAATCAAATATAAAAATATTAACCTTATCCTGTTTAACTGCTTTAGGAGCAACCTCTTACTTTGTGGAAGCTGCTATCCCTAATACTATTCCAAAACTGTCTATGGTAGAGCACGCCGCCCCTGATCTTGATTCACTTAAAAATGATGTTATTTCTAACCCATCGTTTATCAGCTCACTATTCTCCCTAGGTCATCACCTTGGGTATGCTTGGGCTGGTGGTACCGCATCACAGTATGTTGGTCAGGATATAGAAGTAAGAAGAGAATCGGGCAACGAGTATAGTCTCAAAGCACGCTATAATAGCAATGATCCACATGCTGGCGGCTACCGCTCAAGTGAGCGTTTGAAGGTTAATTTACAAAATATACATTTTGTAACTAACCCTCAAGACTTACGGTTAGGTTCTCCTCAAGTTTATGATCGCGAAGCTATTTATACTGCTCCCGTGGTGATTTATAACTGGGGAGACACCGAAGATACCGGTGTAGCCACCCTAAATTATGACTACACCACCAGTTGGGCAAAAACTGATAATTTCTCCTTCTCTGAAAAAATTGGTGTCACCAATAAATACGAAGTGGGTATTCCTGGAATTGGCGGAGCGAGTTCTGAAATCAGCGCCGAATTTTCTGCTAGCCAAGGCTGGAGTGAAACCGACGGCAAAAGTACAACGATTTCTAGCCAAGCACAATATCGAGCAATGATGCCGCCTCGTAGTAAACGTTATATATCAATCACCCTATTTAAACAAAAGGCGGATGTTCCTTATACCTCCAGTTTATTTATGATGTACGATATAAAATATGAGAACTTCTTAAAATGGGGTGGTAATGCGCATATTGATCATCCGACAAATAGACCTAACTTCCCTTATACTTTTGGTGGAGCGAATGCGAATAATCTTAATGGGCCAGAAGCCTTAGTTGATCAATATCTTCATCAGGATATTAACGGTTACGGTGTATGGGATTGGCCTACTGCAGTTAACTCCGCAAACAGTAAAAACAATTTCGAATGGATATTGGCTAATATTAGTAGACAACATGGTGCGCCTATTAGTGGTAAGTTTACCGCTATCGATTCGAGTCAATTTAATATTGATGCTAGTGAAGCATATCCACTAACAGCTGAAGATATCGCTAACCGTCCCGAAAATTTACAAAGATCAGGACTTAATAGCAATATTCAGATGACTGTCGGTGACATCCAAAATGATGACTACGACGGTTTAATCAGAAATCTGAATATTTCGAAATCAAACCAAGTCATGTTAAATAATTAAAGTACCTTATACTTTTACCTAGTCAATGCGTTACAAAAAAGCTACTCATTCGAGTAGCTTTTCTTTAGCAGTTATTCCTGCATAAGTTAGTTATTCAATAAAGTCAGTAAACTTTTATACGATCCGCTTAATATAAAATCAAAGTGATAAGTTAAGCCTAGATAAAAATGATTCGGGCTGAAAGTTACCGACTGAGTATCACTAAGTCCACAACTTTAGGATGACAAATTTGAGAGTAAGCAGGCGACGTTATGTTATTAAGTGTAAAAGATTTCACAAAACGATGCATTTACAACTTATGTATGACGGCATAAAAACTTACTCAACCTAAAGGCTGACAAATTTCAAGCTAACTGAAAAAATTTAACATCAGAATACTAACCCATAATAAGCAATTCATTGTCATTATTGATCTTTTTTGAGTATTTCGTTGCCACCTACTTTTGTACTAAGACTTTTTTTACCGCGTTTATCCTAATAAGGTATTTTAAGCTCGAGATGTAACTAAATAGTTACAATTGATAATCGTTTGTCATTTACTAATCAAACCATTTTTAATAAAAATATGGCTGCATATCCTACTTTTTAGAGGTCTCGTCGTTTATGGAGACTATAAAAAAAATGGAGAATCGTATGGAACACAAACATAAAATAGCCCTCGCAGTATTGGCAGCCCTGAGCACACTTCCAATGCAATCCCAAGCAGCACAATTACTTCCAGTGAACAGTAACAAAGCCATTAAAGATACCTATATAGTGGTCTTTAATACCCCGAGTATTTTAAATCTACAAGATACATCCGCGTTAGCTAATTTTTCCACTCAACAAGCCAACATTCTCGCTAATGATTACAATATTAGCGTGGTGAAAAACTTCGGTAACGCACTAAATGGCGTATTGATTAAAGCCAATGCCAAGCAGATCGCTGAACTTCAAGATGACCCTAAAATTAAATACATAGAACAAGATCAAATGATGTCGATCTCCCCTATTATGTCTGCCAGTAGCGATCAAGGCAGTCCAACGTGGGGCTTAGACAGAATAGATCAGCGAGATCTGCCTTTCGATAACAACTACCATTACGATTATGATGGTACGGGGGTCACCGCCTATATTATCGATACAGGGGTACTCAATAGCCATAATGAATTTGGTGGACGAGCCACCAGTGGATATGACTTTATCGATAACGACTCAGATACCACAGACTGTAATGGCCATGGTACTCATGTTGCGGGCACAATCGGTGGTGCCAGCTATGGGGTTGCAAAAAATGTCAATATTGTTGGGGTACGGGTACTCAGTTGTAGTGGTTCAGGCAGTAACTCTGGAGTGATTGCAGGCATTAATTGGGTCAAAAATAATGCCTCTGGTCCTTCTGTAGCCAACATGAGCCTAGGTGGTGGTGCATCACAAGCAACAGATGATGCCGTTAATGCTGCGGTTGCTGCAGGGATTAGTTTTGTGGTTGCTGCAGGTAATGACAATAGCAATGCTTGTAATTACTCTCCAGCTAGTGCCGCCGATGCGATTACTGTGGGATCAACAACCAGCTCTGATTCACGCTCAAGCTTTTCAAACTATGGTACTTGTCTTGATATTTATGCCCCAGGCTCAAGCATCACCTCGGCTTGGTACACTTCAAACAGTGCAACTAACACCATTAGTGGTACTTCAATGGCCGCGCCACATGTTGCGGGGGTTGCTGCGCTATATCTTAATGAAACCCCCAGTATGACTCCAACACAAGTGACTAACTTGCTGGCGACAAGAGCAAGTAGCGGTAAGGTATCTGATGCAAAAACTGGATCGCCAAATTCACTGCTGTTCTCACTGGATGGCGATGGTGGTTGTGGTGATAACTGTCCGCCGCCGCCTTCTGACACTGAACTTCTTGATGGTCAAGCTATTGCAACAAGCGGGGGCCAGGGCTCAACAAGTTACTATTTCATTGATGTGCCAACCAATGCAACCAGCCTTGCGGTTACCTTAGCTGGTGGTTCTGGTGATGCCGATATGTATGTCAGCCAAGGGGTTAAACCGACCATTAATAGTTATCAATGTCGTCCATTTCAAAATGGTAATAATGAAAGCTGCGACTTCACTAATCCTGCTGCTGGTAAATGGTACGTTATGATCCAAGGTTACTCAGCCTTCGCTAATGCTAACCTTACTGCGGACTACAATCTAGGTGGCGGAAGTAGTTGTACAGACAGTGATTGTCTTGTTAATGGTGTTCCAAGAACAGGATTAAGCGGTGCAAGCAGTTCACAAACCTTTTATAAGGTCGTCGTACCAGCTAATAACACCCTCAATGTGACCATGAGTGGTGGTAGCGGTGATGCCGATATATACGTCAAAGCCGGCACACAACCGACCACAGGCAGTTTTGATTGTCGTCCCTACAAAAATGGTAACAATGAAAGCTGTTCTTTCACCCCAACGGTTGAAACGACTTATCATGTGATGCTAAGAGGTTACACTAACTATTCGGGGGTAAACCTAGTAGCAAACTATGAGTAAATAACCTTAAACGAGAAGTAAAAAATACCGGCTATTTCTGATTGAAGTAGACGGTATTTTTTTCACTAAACATTTGCCGCTTTAGCGCACGTTTATTCGTCACTATAAAAGTCTTTATCCGATTTCACTCTGCACGATTATGCTCAAAATATCGGCTTGAATAACCGATAATCATCCATTTTAACTATTATTCATAGCTGTAATTTAATTGTGGCCAAATACCGCCCAGATGACATTCAGGTGGTATTTATACCGACAATATAGAACAAGCATTCTGATAGACAATGTCGATAATAGTTAGCGAGCAACCGCTCAAATATAGGCTTAATAATTGGCCATAACTGTCGTTATGGCCGATTATTTATCTCAACGCTACGCGCATTAAGTCGATACATCTAGCCAACACTGCCGTTAGCATCAGGCCAAGCCTAAACCACTATTTACGGCAGTAAACTAACGAAATTGCATTGATTAGTTTTAACGTAAATCAACCTGCAGTGCGACTCCTGAACTCTGGGGTTCACTCTGCACTGTGATGTAATACCACCCCACGTTTGGTGCATCGACTGTGATACTTTCTTGAGTGTTAGCAGGCGTGACAGACGCTGCATCGAAGTGTTGAGCATTGGCCCACGTTGTCCCCGAAAACAGGCTCACATCACCACTGCCGTGGGCCGAGTTGATGCTTAACTGACTCGTACCTTCTGGCACCCAAAGATAGTAATCGCTGCGACCATCGGTGGTGCAGATGGCTTTGCCTGAACTCAGCTCACCATGACTCAAGGGTGATTGTGTCGCGCAGGCATTGTCGATTATAGCTGGCGTCGGCGTGTTGCTCGCGCCTGTATTGAGGGTGAGTGTTACGCCGCTAAACTCAGTGGCAGTATCCACTGTGATATAACGCCAGCCGCGATTGGCACTGAAGCTAAGCGACTCTTGATTACCCACTTGAGTGCTCTTGGCATCGGCATTATCGGCGTCGGCCCACTGGCTGGCATTGAAGTAAAGATTGGCATCCCCAGAACCGCCCTTAGTGGTGACGGTGAACTGAGTATTATCTTCCTCAACCCAGAAGTAGAAGCTGTTGCGTCCACCACTGATACACTCGTTTTTGCCCAGTGTGAGCTGGCCGTAATCTAAGGTCACTGCACCGCAATTTGCTGGTGGCTCAGGATCTACGCCGCCATCTCCCAGATCGGGATCAACATCAGCGAACAGCTCAGTGGTGCTAACTTGCATATCGACGCCGCCAAAATCCCCCGACAAGGTAATGTAGTGCCAATATTCGTCAGGGTTTAACTGCACTTTAATAACTTGATAGTTACCGTTGCCGATCCCCGCGCCTTGGTTTTGTTCTGGGCTTGCCCAACTTTTAGAATTGAAATAAATGTCGGCATCACCCCAACCGCCGCCAATCTTGATCCACAGATCTTGGGCCGAGCGCTCGGTATTAGTGAAACTGAAACTGGCGCGGCCGAGTTTGGAATCAATACATTCCATCGGCACATCGATTTTAAGGCTGGCCGATTCTGTGTAACGGTAGGCTTCGTTCGTCACTTGGCAAGGGGAGTAATCTTTACTGATAGTGCCCGCAGGACCAGTCCAGTTACCTTCACGGCCACTGGGCTCAGCATCGACATCACTTGGGCCTTTATCGACAATGCCATTGTCAGCCGTGCTCAAGCCGCTGGCGAGCCAACCTTTCCACTCGTTGTCGTAACGTGTACCGATACCATCCATAAAGGTTTGATATTCCGCGTATTGGTCGTTACGTAGGTAGGCGAGAATCTGTCTTACATCGTCCCTGTGATGCTCAAACATAAAGCGCACCGCAAGATAACCCCAACGGTAGATACGGTCTTGGCCCGATTCATAGTTGTTTTTGAATATGGTCGACAACATAAACTCACCGGTTTCGCCCATGGCAATCGCCGCGGTATTGGCATCACGGTAAGAAATGTATTCCGCTAGACCTTCAATCCACCAAATGGTATTGGCCGACGTGCCGCGACTAAAGTCACCAAACAGGTTATAGCGCCCGTCTAGGTAGTGCACATATTCGTGTTGCAGGTTCCAGACATGGAAATCCGGCGTGCGCCATTCGGCTTCATAGGCGATAAAACGCGCCTGATTTTTGAATCCGGCGGGCGAGCCTTCAAGGTACATGCCGCCGTTGTCGGTATTGATACCAAAGATACTGTTGGCTAAGGATTTATACTCAGACGAGCTGCCAAATATCACTAGCTCTAAATCATCGTTGTTATCTTGCCCTACAGGTTGCATGCCCGTTTCAAGTTTGCTGTGGAAATAGCTTTCTTGGCTGGTCAACACATCACAGGCCCACTTGGCTTGATCTTGATAGAGATCTTGGGCGCGGATCTTGAGACTGTCGGAGCATTTCCAGTTGAAAGGTAGGGTATCGGCCTCTAACTGCGCCTTAAAACCACAGATATTGTAATCGTTACAATGGCTGCGATCGTAATAGTCGGCCATTTCTGCCGTCGCGTACCAAAGCACTTTGCTCGGTTCGCTTTTACTGGTGCTGCTGAGGATGTTTTTAACTAGCTGAGTCACTCGCGGGCGCATGGCATCAATGTAATACAGCCGAGATAACTCTTTGACTGAGTTGACTAACAGATACTCTGCACTGGTGCCTAACAAGTCGCGGTGTTCGAGTTGAAAGTTATTTAGCGCATCTAAAATGCCTTGGTCACGTGCGAACAGCGCCTGCATGTCATCATTCCACTGGGCGCGGAATAAGGTGGTAAACACTGAGTTTGCTGCGGCGTTCATGGCGAAACTGGCTTGCCAGTTAGCGTCGTAGTCCGTTAGCACTTTTATGGTGACATGATTAAAATCGGCGCCGATCTCGGCAGAGTCAATCAGGATTAAGGCTTCTTTCAACACGCCAGCATTGTCATCGGAAACAGTCCAAATCGCAGCGTTCGCAAATAAAGCGTTGAGGGCCGATTTTAAGCTGGCCTTAGCGGCGCTGCTGTAAGCGGGTACATCATTTGGGCTGTAAAACTGCACATAGAGGGCTGCGCGGACAAAGTAAATATGCGATTCAAGATGCTGAACATCGACCCCAGTGTAGTCCTTGGCTTTAGTGGCAATGGCGTTGGCGACACTGATCACATTGGCCTCGCTAAATAGCGCGGTCGCAGCACTGCCTTTGAGGCTATAGAGCTTACCGACGCATTCGGGTGTCGATTGGCTCAATTGATCCACTAGGGCTTGGCCCGATTTACCGACAAAGTCACTGCAGTCATTGCTCTGCACTGCGGCGCTGCGACTCTGTAACTTAAGTGGCAGTTGCTCCGAGACATCTATATGACGTTTTTGACGCGAATGTACCTCAAGTGAATCTATTGGGGTGGGCTCATTTGGTGATGCCATCAATGGCGTCTCCCGCAGCAGCGCTCTATGGGATTCAATTTGGCTAATGGGCGCCGAAGGCGGTAGTGGCAAAGGTTGAGCTTGTGGTGGGTTTAGGTTTAGTTTGTTAGTGGCTAAGGGGTTATTTGTATGATTGTCATGGGCAATAGCGGGAATCGAAACGGCTAAACTAATAGTCGCGAAGAGTAATATCTTTTTCATTGTGTATCCATTTTTATCTTGTCTGCAATGCAGATCTTCCTTGGGCGTTATTTGATGCGTGTAATATAAGCTTGCATCAAACCTCATTGGCCTTTTTACTGAATAAACAATGCTATAACTTGGTTAAACCGTAAAAAGTACCCAGAAATAATGGCGGTAATTGGTCAAAACATCCAGTGTTTGCCAGACTATTTTCTGCTTCGCTCCATTTTATCGCCCTACTAGGGTTTGCTCTATCTGCACGTTGCTCCAACATAATGACGCCTTAGGCGGCATGGAATAACCAATGACGTTGCTAACCTCACCGGACAGTAAAGTGACAGAAACAGACATGTATCTAGGCATCAGCATTGAATCTCAATTGGATAGCATTTTATGTAAACAAATTGCTGCTGACATATTTTCAAGTAAAAAAGGTTTCCACTTGGTAATATGTAGCTTGATAAGAATAATCATTCATTTTACTGCGAGAGCATTATGATCAATCAACTACAGCAAAAATATCAACTGTCATTATTTTTGCTACTGGGTACTGTGGCTATAATGGGTGTTTTTCCATTTGTAGTAATACGTTACCTCGATGGTAACTTTATTGCTGCTAGTATTGATATAACGCTCATACTAGGCATAGTCGCATTGGTCGCTTATGCATATTTCTCTAAAAAAATCCGCATAGTAAGCGCAATAGCAGCGGTATTTATTAATACCGGTGTTGTAGCCATAGTGATAGCGAATGGAATCGACAGTTTTTTGTGGGTTTATCCTGTCTTCGCAAGTACTTTTATTCTAGTCAGACCGCTTGAGGCCTTATGTATTAATTTCGTCGCTGGCGTTGCTATGGTGGCCTTGTCTGATATTTTTAATACAATTTCATTAAACTCCTTTGTTATAACAATCTTGATGTTATCAATGAGTGCATTTATTCATGCCAGTCATGGCGTGAAGCAGTTTCTCTTACTAAAAAAGCTCAACACTATTGATGAACTCACTGGCGCATTTAATCGCCGCGCCATGAGCTCAGATATAAAAGCGGCTTTATCTAATGCAGAAAATAATGGTATTGAGCAATTATTGGCTATTCTAGATTTAGATTACTTTAAAACAGTCAATGACAAGTTCGGCCATGCTGTTGGAGACCAAGTACTAAAAGATTTTGTAACTATCACCACCTCACATATTGGTAAATACGATCGACTTTATCGGTTCGGGGGCGAAGAGTTTGTATTACTAATTCCCAATATGAGTGATCAACATATGTTTATTGATAATCTTAAAACGGCGATTAAGCAAGAGTTGAAAACACCAGATGGCAAAGAAATAACCGTGTCATTTGGCGTTGCCCCATGGGTACCGGGTACAACGGCTGATACTTGGCTACAACGCGCAGACGAGGCACTTTATCTCGCAAAGGGACAAGGTCGTGACTGTGCTGTGTTCAGCAATAAGTAGCTTTTGCTAGACTTAGCGATTAATAGCAATCTGTAACAGTATGCTTGTGACCGCAAGCTACAGTAATGGATAAATATCAATTTATCCTGATAAACAGATTTAAAGCCTTTTTAGTATAAATACACTAGATGTGAATACTTTAAACAAAAAAAATACAAGTTGGATTTATATGTCTTTTTTATATTTACATTAATAGAATTTTAAATTAAAAATTAACATTCAGAATCAGTGAATATTTTATAAACATGACAAAAGCGACATTAATATTGTTATACATTGATTTTAATTTTGTTGCTTTATTATGTGTGCGAAAATAAAAGCAAGATTGAGATGACTCTCCCTTATCTCAATTCATATTCTAAATTCAGCAACCACAAAGCTGCATTTATTTTCGTATCTCAATTTAAATAAACAGTATTAACATCCCATATGAAGTCATATTCACTAAAGCAAAAGATATTACTATCGGTTGTCCTCGCCCTTGCGGTTGTCATTGGACTATTATCGTGGCACAGCTATTCAACCCAAAAAAGCTCGTTACTACAAAGTAGTGTTAATCAGGTAAGTGAATCTGGTAAACAACAGGCAAAACTAATTGAAGGATGGTTGGCTGATCGTAAACGGATCATCAGCTCAGTTGCCACTAAGGTCGAAGGTGATACGCTTAATGCATTGCAACAAGCAAAAATCTCCGGCGATTTTCAGCTAACCTATTTCGGTAACAATAATGGCATAATGATTGATTCAGACCCGAGTATTGATCGTACCGGCTATGATCCTAGATCGCGTCCTTGGTACCATCAATCACAACAAGCACGTAAAACAATTATTACCAAACCTTACGTAGATGTCGCCTTTAATGTATTGGTCGTCACTATCGCTAAACCGACCAACAATGGCGTAGTTGCTGGCGATGTTTCAATTGCTAGCTTAGTCGATAGCGTCAACAGCATGTCCCTGCCAGCCAATGGTTATGCCATCATGATGCATAAAGACGGCACTGTGATTGCTTATAAAGACACAAATAAATTGATGGGCAAAATTACGTCTATTGATAATAAGTTAAGCGGTCAATTGATCCAATCAAGTCGTCAAACAGGCAAATTAGTACCTGTCTATTTTGATACTGAAGGCAGAGATAAATTACTCTGGAGCGAAGAGATACCGAATACTGATTGGCAATTGATTTTTGTACTCGACCAACAAACCCTAGAAGCACCACTTGCCAGTTTAATGTTTACCCAACTAGGATTGGCTGTATTAGTACTGATTATCAGTGTGTTATCAATTTCATGGTTATTAAGCCTGTTACTTGCACCATTAAGCCGTGTATCACAAGCATTATCCCGCATCGCTGACGGCAATGGTGATTTAACCCAACGCATCACTGTCGACAGTCAGGATGAAGTCGGGGTGCTAGCCGATAACTTTAACCGCTTTGTGAGTAGTCAACATCAGCTGATCAGCCATATTCGTCATCTGGCGCACGAACTGCATTTAGATGCAGAGCAGAGTTTACTTACAAATCAAACAAGTGTTGATGAGCTACAACGCCAACAGCAAGAAGTCGCAATGGTTGCGACTGCAGTGACGGAAATGTCATGCGCAACCCATGAAATTGCAGCCAATGCTGAAAGTACTGCTGCGGCGGCACAACAGTCAACCCAAAGCAGTATTCAAGGTAAAGGTTTAGTTGATAAAACTCGCACGACCATTAATTCGTTGGCATCAGAAATAGATGAAACCACTACCGTCATTGGTAAATTAAGCCTACATGCACAAGCCATCTCTAGCATTTTGACAACAATTCAAGGGATTGCTGAGCAAACTAACTTATTGGCATTAAATGCAGCCATTGAGGCTGCTCGTGCGGGTGAACAAGGTCGTGGTTTTGCCGTAGTGGCTGATGAAGTGCGAGTATTATCTCGTCGGACTCAAGACTCAACGGCAGAGATTTATACCACTATCGAAACCTTACAAAGCACAACCAAACAAGCTGTTTGCTTGATGGACAGTAGTAAAACATTAGCCAATAACAGTGTTGATGATGTTAACGCTGCGGCAAACGCTCTGGAAGAAATCACTGAAGCGGTCAATATGATTTCTGATATGGCGGGTCAAATAGCCATAGCAGCAGAAGAGCAAACACAGGTGACGAACGAAATAACTAAGAATACTGTCGCGATAAAAGATGTCACCGATGAGATCACCTCATCGGCGATGACTCATTTAGACCAAGCGACAATGCTCAAAGACCGTGCGACAGATTTGAGTAACAAAGTCGCCACCTTTATTTTGTAACCATGATTTATTAGTCTGGTGCAGGCATATTGCTAAGCAAGAATATCCTACCGAGTTCCAACGACATTGGGATGAGTCTTTTGAGGTAAAAGCCAGTTAGCTTTCCTCAAAGGCTCAACAAAATCAAGATTCGTAATCTAAAGCCAATAGTAATAACCTAAAACACTAATATTCGATGTTCGACTTGATGCTATTTCATCGCGGATTTGATGTATAAATCGAAGCGATTTTTTTTAGTTTCAATCACAGAATGCGGCTTTACACCGTCTAAATCCTCCGCGTAATCAGGGCGTTTTACAACGACACGCTTGGTGGCTAATGCGATAGCAGGTGCCAGTAATCCATCGGCATCAAGATCAGCCCCAACTAAGGTTTGGAATACTCGCATTTCTTTTTTTACCAGCGCTGACTTTTCACGGTGTGGGTACATGGGATCAAGGTAAACCACATCAATCTCGCTGACGTTAGTGCTCGTTTTCACCGCATCGGCTAATGCATTGAGGCTGGAACCATGGAACAAGCTCATACGCTCATGCATCCATTGGCCAATTTCAGCATCATCATACGCGCGGCGTAAACCGTCTTCGAGTAGCGCGGCAACCACGGGGTTTCGTTCAACCATAATGACTTTACAACCTAGGCTGGCCAATACAAATGCATCACGGCCTAAGCCGGCAGTTCCATCCACAACCGTTGGCGTTAAGCCTTGTTTTAATCCAACCGCTTTGGCGATAGATTGACCTCGCCCGCCACCAAACTTACGCCGATGAGCAACCGCACCAGAAACAAAATCAACACTAATGCCGTCTAGTTTAGGCTCATCTCGTTTATGCAAACTTAGGCAGTTTTGCTCAAAGCGCAATTCAAAAGCAGCATGCTGGTCCCACACAAGCTGCCAGCGCTGGGCAATATCGACTAATGAAGGATACTGCTGATTAAAGAAGATAGGTGTCTGCAACAAGATGATTACCATGCCAATATAAGAAACTACGCCATTATGCCAAAAGCCATCACCAGTGAACACCTATACCTCGCGCGCTAGAAAACTTATAATGTCGTTATTACACAGTTTTTGCTGTCTCATTTAGTAAATGGAAATGCCCATGCTCAGTTATCGCCACGGTTATCATGCAGGCAATTATGCCGATGTGCTTAAGCACTCAATGCTTATTCAAGTATTAAAAGCGATGCAGAAAAAAGATAAACCTTATGTGTATATCGATACTCATGCAGGTGCCGGCGCCTACTCATTGACCGATGAGTTTGCTCAGAAAACGGGCGAGTATTTAGACGGCGTGGCTAAATTATGGGACCACGCAAATTTACCTACTGCATTGGCTGATTACGTTGAGACAGTAAAGCACTTTAACGCTGAGTTTGATGGTGAATTAACGGTTTACCCTGGTTCACCTGCGATTGTCGATGTCGAACTGCGTCCGCAAGATCGTATGGTATTGCACGAACTGCATGTTACTGACCACGAGTTACTGGAAAATTATTTCATTGACGACAAGCAAGTAAAAGTCATTCGAGGCGATGGTTTAAAAGGATTAATTGCCGCGGTTCCTCCATTAGAGCGCCGTGGAGTCATATTAATTGATCCCAGCTATGAAATGAAAACTGACTATCAGGATGTGGCTGAAACCATTATTAAAGCTCATAAACGTTTTGCGACTGGAACATTTGTTTTATGGTATCCAGTGGTAAAACGTGAGCAAACAGAAGCTATGTTAACCTTGCTAAAAAACAGCGGAATTAAAAAACAGTTGCGTATTGAGCAAGCCGTTAGCGCTGACAGTGACGAGTTTGGCATGACAGCTGCTGGCTTATGGGTTATTAACCCACCTTGGCAATTAGATGTATTAGCTAAAGAAGCATTAGATTATTTAACCCCATTATTAGGTCATGCCGATGGCCGTACGACTGTGAAATGGGAAGTCGGCGAATAATTTAGCCTCTGCAGGGTTTATGTTGCTGTGGCGTGTAAATGATTAATGATTTAGTGGCTAAGATTATTTAACGCCGTTATTAAATCTAGATCATGCCGATGGCCATACGACTGTGAAGTGGGAAGTCGGTGAATAATTTAGCCTCTGCAGGGTTTATGTTGCGGTCCAATGTGAAGAATGATTACTGATAGTAGATAATAGAAAATGCCCAAACCGCAGCAACGGTTTGGGCATTTTTGTTGGTTATCTTCAAAGCTGTTACTGAGCGTTATTTAAAGAATGCACCTGCTGCACCCGGAAACACTACTGGGCTGACATTGCCATTCGCGGCAACGCTGGCCACGCCATATAAGTAATTATCGATAACCATATTATCCAACGTGAACTGATTAACCTTGCCGACATAGCGACTGTGAGTCCATTGTGGCACTGTGGTTAAACGCCAATAGACGCGATATCCAACAACAGTTTTATCATCACTTTTTGCCCAACTTAAAGTGGTACTTGGTGATACTTGCCCTGCAATGGTAACCTTGGTTGGCGGTGCTGGTGCCCACGCTTGTGACGCTAAGCTCAGTGCATTAAGTGCAGTCAATTTGGCTGTAAAGTCAAAATCGACACCTTCAATCACATCACCATACGCAATGCCATCTTCAACGCGAATATCTTGATGCTGACGATTATAGTTCTCGTTGGTTTCCATAATCCGTACGGCAGGCAAGCCAGCCTGATTAAACGGTAAATGATGTCCACCACGACCAAAACGGTCGAGGCGATACACTAGCATCACCTCTAAATTAGTCATGTACTGGTCTGCTAACGATTTAATTTTACGGGCTAAATTACGTGAAGCAGAATCATTTTCGCCGCCACTAAAATAGCGTTCTTTGGCTTCATCTGCGGTTTCGGCAATACGTACACCTTCAGAAAACACCCGCACACTACTGTTATTCACCACGCCATTAATGCCTGATATATTGCCAATCATGTCATTATTTAATACTGCTTGAACCTGCCAATTTTGCGCTTTAGCATAGTCAGCTAAAATATTACCGCCATACAGGCCTTGCTCTTCGCCCGACAACGCAGCATAAACGATAGTGCCGTTAAATTGATATTTTGATAATACGCGAGCAGCTTCTAGCGCTCCCGCAACCCCCGACGCATTGTCATTAGCGCCAGGAGAAATTGAGCTGGCATCTAATACATCACTGACACGTGAATCAATATCACCGCTCATCATCACTACGCGCTTAGGATCTGTTTGACCACGTTGAATAGCAATAACATTAACCACTTCGGTTGGGTTCGCAATTCGTTTACCTTGAACGGTATCAGCCACAGTCACCACTTCTAAACAGCCGCCACACTCTTTAGATATACGATTAAATTCAGCTTCAATCCAACGTCTTGCAGCACCAATACCCTGGGTATCAGATTGAGTATCAGACAAGGTATGGCGGGTTCCGAAACCGACTAAAGTGCGAATATCTTGCTCAATCCGCTGGGCTTGTGGTGCAGTCGCGATGTCGTATAAACGCACATCTTCTTGCGATGGCGCAGCTGATGATTTATCGGCAGCAACGGCGGGGACAGCTACAGCGCCCAATATCAGTAATCCGGCCATACTAGCAAGGCCATAGCCCTGAGTGCGACGGAACGGGATACGCTTGGAGTGAAGTTTATCAAGTAAATGATTCATTAATAATTACCTTAAATTAACTGGCTAATGCCTTTTGATAGCGTTTTAATAATATTTTTACACGCTTTACATAAGCTTGTGTTTCAGGATAGGGCGGTATGCCGCGGTATTGCATCACAGTAGTCGGGCCAGCATTGTATGCTGCACACGCAAGGTCAATGTCGCCGTTGAATTGGCTGAGTAACTGTGCAAGATAACGACTGCCACCGCGAATATTTTGCTGAGCATTAAAAGGATCATCAACGCCCATATCGCTGGCGGTCGCTGGCATTAACTGCATCAAGCCTTTGGCACCCGCTTTTGATAGTGCACCCATTTTGAAAGCCGACTCAGCATGAATAACGGCCCGAATAAGTGCAGGATCCAGCTGATATTGGCGCGCTGCTAAAGCAACATCGGCAGCAAAAGGTGAAGTAAATAATGGAATTTTATACCAATCGATAACCGAGTCGACACGACATGCAAAACATTCATACAACAGCACTTGGTAGTCATCACCCTGCGGTTGTACATCGCTAAATACCATCACGCCATTGGTTTGCTTATATTGGTAAACTTTACGTTTTTCAACGCCTAAATCACTCACGATACCATTGTCGGAATAACTCGCCTTAATGCGCTGCTTACTCGGTACACTGGCCGACGGCTTTAACGGGTAGTCATTCGTTAAGGTGCGCGGCTGCGGTTTTTCATAGACATAGCCTACTGTTAATGACAATGGATCTTTGATTGAATCAACCTTGCTTCGACTCGTCATCTTATCCATTTCTGATGCCGGAGCGGTGTTTTCTGCAACGGGTGCAGGTTGTGTAGGTTGTAACGATAACTGTTTTTTAACTGCGGCTTGTTCAGGCAAGTACTTAGCTTTGAGTTGTGGCTTGTCAACTTCTTCTACGGCGGGATAAATCACTTGTTTGGCTTGCACCTGCATATGTAAACCAGCGCAAGCCAACAATCCCATGATACCCAATAGCGTCTGTCGATTACCCCATATCATTGGGTTAGTCCTGCACTTGATCGAATATTGGCATCGGCGCGATACGCGCAAATTTAGCCACAGCAGATCCAGGAAAAATTTTAACACCGCTGTTTAACTCGTCGACGGCTTTGCGGTAAAAATCCTCTGCATGGACAAAATCGAGTTCTAACTGTAAATACTCGGCAAGCTGGTCAGCACACAGTTTGTCTTTATTTACCGTTGATAATAACGCCTCTAAACCTTGATCAATCTGTTGCCACGCAGCAATAGATACCGACAAGGAACCGCCCGCTACGTTTGATTCTTCTATGGGTTGTTCCCAATCATGTTGGGGCTGCATTTGTTTAAGTTGCAACAATTGAGCTTGTTGATCATCAGTTAGGGGGTGTTGATACGACTTTTTTTCCTGGCACAGTTCAGTGAACAACATTAATCTTTTATCAATTTTTGCGTCGATCACTTTCAGCGCTTCAATGGCTGAAGTGCGCTTTTTAAGTAAACTGGCATACCAAAGATAAGCCAGAATAGCGGCTAAAGTGAGGCTAATAAATAGCGCCTGCATGGTGACATCCTTTATTATTGTTATTCACTATCATAATCATAATTTAATCAAAAGTTCATCTTTATCGATGATAGCTTAGCTAAAAAATAACCATTAAAGTATCAGTAAAGCACGAATAGATGTTAATAAGCGGTTTTAATTAACATTTTGACTATAACACAACAAATCTGCACATATGTGACCTAAAACTGTACCATTTAAAATTAAATAGCTAACTTTATCAGATACCTAATATAATTTTAACCAGAGTGTTTTTTAAACACATTTTCAGTTTTCTATTGAATATAAATCAAAATACCGTTTAATAATGCCGACTTAATACCTTTTGAGTCAGTTTTCACTCTCTGTATCTTTTAAAAAACAATAGTCATAAAAAAGCCCAGTTAAACTGGGCTTTTTACAATCAATAATGTAAAAAATTAAATATTTTTTCTATCGTTATCGACTTGTTCATCTTCCTCTTCCGTTGGTTTTTCACGCTTACTGAAAATGCGCTCAACCACCACAAAGAATAACGGCACAAAGAAGATACCTAAGAAGGTGGAGGTCATCATACCGCCCAATACCGCAGTACCGATGGCATTTTGACTACCAGAGCCAACTCCAGAACTAATCGCTAATGGCACAACACCTAAACCAAATGCTAATGAAGTCATTAGAATTGGGCGTAAACGCACACGTACCGCATGTAATGTTGCCTCAATTAGCCCAGATCCTTTTTCGTAATATTCCTTGGCAAACTCGACAATTAGAATGGCGTTTTTAGTCGCCAGGCCCACCGTGGTTAACAGACCGACTTGGAAGAATACGTCGTTAGGTAAACCGCGACCATTCATTGCCAATAGCGCCCCAATAATCCCTAGTGGTACCACTAAAATCACCGATAAAGGCACTGACCAGCTTTCATACAGAGCAGCCAATACCAAGAACACAATTAGGATAGATAAAGCATACAAACTAGGTGCTTGATTACCCGACAAACGTTCTTCGTACGACAAACCATTCCACTCTAAGCCGTACCCTGGAGGAAGCTGCTTGGCCATCTCCTCTAATGCATCCATCGCGTCACCAGTGCTATAACCCGGTGCTGTTGAGCCTTGAATATTGACCGCGGGTACACCGTTAAAGCGCTGTAATTGTGGTGAGCCAAATTCCCAAGTACCGGATGCAAATGCCGAAAACGGTACCATTTCACCATTATTGTTACGTACATACCAAGAGTCTAAATCACCAGGTTGCATACGATATTTAGCATCCCCCTGAACATAAACCTTTTTAACTCGGCCACGGTCAATAAAGTCATTCACATATGACCCACCCCATGCGGTACCCAGCACGCTGTTGACGCTATTAATATCAATATCTAAAGCACGCAATTTAGCGTGATCAATATTAATTTTGTATATCGGCGCATCTTCCTGACCATTTGGACGAACCCCAACAAGATTCGAGTTTTGTGAAGCCATGCCTAATAATTGATTACGCGCTTCAATTAACTTGGCGTGTCCTTGACCATTTAAGTCTTTCAGGTAGACATCAAAACCATTTGCAGTACCAAGCTCGATCACTGATGGCGGTACAAAGGCAAACACTAACGCCTCTTTAATTTGCGCAAAGTGACCCATGGCTCGTCCTGCCAATGATTTAACATCTTCACCCGGTGCTTCACGTTCAGACCAATCTTTTAAACCCACAAACGCAAGTCCCATATTTTGCCCAGAACCAGCAAAACTGAAACCTGAAACGGTAAAGACTGACCTCACAATGTCTTTTTCTTCAGTAAGATAATAATTAGAAACGTCTTTTAATACCTTAACCGTGCTTTCTTGGGTGGAGTTAGTTGGCAAAATCGCTTGTGTAAACAAGATACCTTGGTCTTCATCGGGTAAGAATGCCGTTGGCATGCGTAAGAAAATCCAACCCACAGCAATAACTAAACCAACATAAATCAGCATGACTCTAAAAGAACGCTTAAGAATACTGCCGACACTTGATTCATAACGCGATGTCATTGCATCAAACTTACGGTTAAACCAGCCAAAGAACCCTGTATCTGCGTAGGAATGACCTTTTTCGATTGGTTTTAACATGGTGGCACATAATGCCGGCGTTAACACGATGGCGACAAACACCGATAAAGCCATCGCTGAAACAATAGTAATAGAGAACTGACGATAAATGACCCCGGTGGAGCCAGACATAAATGCCATTGGTACGAACACCGCCGACAAGGTCAAACCGATACCGACTAAGGCACTGGTAATTTGATCCATTGATTTTCGGGTTGCCTCAAGCGGACTTAAGCCTTCTTCAGACATTACGCGTTCAACGTTTTCAACCACAACAATCGCATCATCTACTAGCAAACCAATCGCCAATACCATGGCAAACATGGTTAAGGTATTAATGGTAAAACCGGCTGCAGATAACACAGCAAATGTTCCTAATAACACCACAGGCACAGCGATTGTTGGAATAAGTGTTGCTCTAAAATTTTGTAAAAACAGGTACATGATCAAGAACACCAACACTATGGCTTCTATCAATGTATGCACCACACCTTCGATTGATTGCTCAACGAACGGCGTTGTATCATAGGGATAAACCACCTCAAGCCCTTGAGGGAAAAACTCTTTCATCTCATTAACTTTGGCTTTAATACCCTCTGCAGTGTCTAACGCATTCGCACCGGTGGCTAATTTAAACGCTAAACCAGATGCGGGTTTACCATTATAATATGAGTCTACCGCGTAGCTTTCTGCGCCTAATTCCACTCTGGCAACATCGGCTAGAAAAACGTTGGCGCCCGACGAATCAGATTTAACAATAATTTTCTTAAACTGCTCTGGTGTTTGTAAGCGGCTTTGTGCTGATACCGTCGCGTTAAGCTCTTGACCCGCAACCGAAGGCGCACCACCTAATTGACCCGCTGATATCTGAGCATTTTGCTCACGTATTGCAGCAATGACATCAATACTGGTTAGTTTGTATTGGGTTAACTTAAGCGGGTCTAACCAAATACGCATTGCGTACTGCGCACCAAAAAGTGTCAGTTCACCCACACCAGGTACACGGCTCATTGGGTCTTGTACGTTGGCAGCAACATAATCGGCAATATCGCTTTTCCCCATTGAACCATCAGCAGACACAAAGCCAAGCACCATTAAAAAGCCCGAGCTGGACTTGTTAACTTGTACACCTTGTTGCTGAACTTCAGTGGGTAATAACGGAGTAGCCGCTTGCAGCTTATTCTGAACTTGTACTTGAGCAATATCAGGATCGGCCTCAGCATTAAACGTCAGGGTAATCTTCGCATTACCAAAACTGTCACTGGTCGATGAGATATAACGTAAGTGATCCAGCCCGGTCATGCGCTGCTCAATCACCTGAGTAACCGTGTCTTCCATGGTTTTAGCCGAAGCACCAGGATAGAAAGCACTGATCACCACTGTTGGCGGTGCAATACTCGGATACTGTGCAATGGGCAAGCCTTTAATGGCTAACACACCCGCGAGCATAATTAATAATGCAATCACCCAAGCAAAAATAGGGCGATCAATAAAAAAGCGAGCCATAATGATTCCCTATTTTTGTGGTTGGTCAGCCGTTAACGCCTGAGCTGAAACAGGTGCACCAGGACGAATTTTTTGCAATCCTTCGACAATTAATTTATCGCCAACAGACAAACCATCAACAATGCGCCATTGATTACCAATCACTTCAGCTGTTTTTACCACGCGCATTTCAACATTACTGTCTTGATTAACTATCATTGCGACAGCTTCACCTTTAGAGTTACGCGTAATGGCACGTTGTGGCACTAAAATCGCTTGTGGATCTTGGCCAGCATTGAGCAATGCACGAACATACATACCCGGTAACAGTATTCCGTCTGGGTTAGGAAACTCAGCGCGAAGGGTTACAGAGCCAGTCGTTTCATCAACGTTAACTTCAGCAAATTGTAGAATGCCTTGTTGTTCGTAGGTGCTACCATCTTCAAGGATTAAGGTTACTTTAGCATTTTCACTTTCCAGTAACTGCCCAGAACGTAAGTTAGCTTTTAAACGTAACAGCTGCGCACTTGACTGCACTATGTCGATATTAATGGGATCAAGCTGTTGAATTGTCGCTAACGTATTGCTTTGGTTTGCCGTCACCAAGGCGCCGGCAGTCACTGATGATTTGCCAATACGACCAGAAATCGGTGCTTTAACTTCAGTATATTCAGTGTTAATTGTCGCAGTATTAATCGCGGCTTTAGCAACCACAACCGCAGCTTGTGCTTCTTTATATGCCGCTTCAGTCTCGTCAAAATCTTGCTTACTGATCGCATTGGTTTTAACTAACTTGTCATAACGCGCTGCTTTGGCTTTAGCGGAAGCTAAACCAGCATTGGCACTCGCAAGATCGGCTTGCGCACTTACCAGTGCAGCTTTATAGGTTGCGGCGTCAATTTGATACAGTGATTGACCTTGCTTAACTTCAGTCCCTTCAGTAAAGGCACGTTTAGTGATAATACCTGTGACTTGCGGTCGTACTTCGGCTTCTAAATACGCACGACTGCGGCCAGGTAGCTCAACTTGAATCGCTTGCGAAATCGCTTCAACGGTCATCACGCCAACAGGTGTAGGTGGTCGCGGTTGTTGTGACTGGGCATTTTCATCCCCTTTACCACAAGCGGTAATCCATAATGCAGCAGAAATAACTGCGGCGACTTTCAATGCTTTGTGCATGAGTGCTCCTACTCCAATTTATTTTCAATATGCGCCACTCGATCTTGAGTAGCCGATTTGAAAATAGCTAATATTAAACTTTAAAATTTTCTGTGTACTTTATCGCATAGGTATAAAATTCAAACAACTTAGCTGATGCGAATAAATTGTAAATAAATAATAAGCTTACGTTATATATACTTAAAAAGTTAACAAATTGTGCTATTCGAGTGAGTAATAAAACAAGCTCGATCAATTATTTCATTCTTAACACTATTTATTAACATCTCAGCTGGATCAATTTGTGGGTTAACAACCGCACCAATGTTCACCAGTAATACACTAACCTAGTGGTTGTTGATGACAAGCTTATTTAAACCATCAATCTTTTATACTGCAAGCATACTATAGCCAGCATTACTCGCCAGCTTGATAATTAGCCAACCATTTGAGTATCATTAAAAGTCAGCAAGCTCATATTATATTTAGTTAATTGACTGATACGCCCAAAAGACTCAAACCAATCATGTAATGGTAAATTAAACGGGCTATTTTACTGACTTTATCACCTTAGCGTTAACATCAATATGAGTCTGTGAGCATGGCAATGACAACATCTGGATATCGCGTGGTAATTTATTATAGGCGCCCATAGCAAACATGCTGAGTCAAACAGCCAAAAAGAGTTATCAATTTGTAAAAGCCATTAAAATAGCCACTGTTAAACAATACATTATGCCATTAGCCTTACATGCCATCAGGCGATTTAATTTCAATGCCCTTTGTGGCTGACTAAGATGATCCTCTGCCACCACCAATAGCTCAAAGCAGTCTGATTAAAAGTTTGAGGAACATAATGATAGTGTTTATCACCCTTAAATCTGCAACTATTTTTAACTATTGCTTCAAAAAGTAAACTACACAGTGTAGTTTAATAATCCATTGTTGAAAAGTAAACTGCTCAGTGTAAAATATTACAATAAGATCGCTTAGATGAAACCAATGAACTCAGAAAAACAAACACGTAGCCAATTAAAACGTGCTGCGATTATAGAGGCCGCCAGAACAACCTTTAAATCATTAGGGGTTACGGCTACCAGTATGGATAAGTTAGCCGAAGTGGCTGGGGTGTCTAAACGAACAGTCTATAATCACTTTGCGACTAAAGAAGCGTTAGTCATGACTTTAATGACTGATTTGTGGGAGCAAGCATTATCTCAACCCACTGTAGCGTATGACGCGCATCAACCTTTAGAAGCACAATTACAGCAGTTAGTACGTGACGATATGGACTACTTACAATCAAAAGAACACATTGAAGTGTCGCGTATGTTAATTGGTCATTTGTTCTATACCACTGAAATGCAGCAAGAATTACAAAAAGTGATCAAAGAAGAGAATGCCATTTTACGTTGGATTAAAGCGGCCACGCAAGATGAGCGATTAAGCGTGACAGATGTCGAGCAAGCGCAAGCAGAATTGCAGAGTTTGATAAAAGGCCAATGTTTTTGGCCATTAATCTTTCAAGTTGAAGAGCCACTGAACGACGAACAAAAACAACAGATTGCCGCCAATATTACTGCCATGTTTTTATGTCGTTATAAGGTTTAACCGCATCGTTTAAAGCATGAAAAATTAAACGCGATTATCGCCCACGCCCAATGAAATAGTCCGGCTAATTTGCGCCAAGCTCATGCCCGACTCTTGTTGCCAATGATTAAAAGCCGCTTGGGTTTGGCGTAAAGCCGTTTGCGATGTAAAGCCAGCATCAACCACGTTATGGCCAGTTAAATAGGCTTGAACATCTTGGCTTAATAAAAAGGTATCTTTACCAATTGCCCGTAAAAAATAGGGCCCAGTATTACCGCCTAAACGAGTGCCGCGCTTTTTAAGCACTTGCCATAAACCGGTAATATCATCGCTTGGCCAATGAGCAATAAACTCCGCAAAACTTCCATGCTCTTGGTTAATGTGTTGGATCATATAGGCATTATCAACAATCGCCTGTGTTTTCTTTTGATGACGAATAAGCTCAGGGTCGGTTGCACGCTGTTGAATTTGATCGGGTGAAAGCATCAGTACCTTCATCGGCTCAAAACCAAAAAAAGCTTTCTCATAGGCAGGCCATTTGTTATCAACCACTCGCCACACAAATCCACTTTGAAACACCCGCTTGCTCATCACAGACAGCAATTGAGCATCAGTATATTGGCTGATTTCGTCAATATCGAGAGTATCCGGTAACATCGACTTCACTACTGCAGGTCCGCCTTTACGCTCACAGGCTCGAGCCCAAATATCGCTGAATTTTTCTAACCTTGCCACGCTTCACCCTCACTACAATATCAATTATATAAACACTCATCACTGGTACGTAATCTTGTACCATCCAGTTTACTTTAGAATGTTATTCACATAATGATAATTAAATATTACGTTGTTTTTTAAGCTGTAAAAACTGTTTCCATTTAACCACTTCCGCTGGCATCTCTGGCACATCGCCAGTGAAACCGGCTGCCGCAATTAAGGTTTCTATCGGCACTTGTTTACCGCGACACATAAATACACCGCGTACATGAGCAATACAATGTAAGCCGCGCTCGGTGTGCATCCGATGCTCAATATAAAAATACTTTTCATCCCAGCCAACAATTTTGGTGTTTATGGTAAATTTTTCAAATGGCTTAATATCGCGGATATAAGTAAACTCAGCAGCATTCACAATAGGTAACCATCTGTTTTTTAAAAATGCCTTCATCAAGCCCATTTCGGCTATCAAATAAGTGCGGGCTAGATCCATAAAGGCTGGATAGCGGGAGTTAGTCAGGTGTAAATTGATGTCACAATCTAATGGCAACACACGATAATCAATCCGGCTAGTACCTAAAAAACCGATGCGTTTACAATGCCCTATACGCCATATAAACAACCAAATAAAACGAAAATACAAATTCATTAACTGTGACTCCTGATATAAACGCATCAGGCTAACAAAGGTCATACCAGTGAGCAAGCTCGTTCAACTCATTAAACAATAGAGATTTGCATCCAGTGATTAAGATAACTGAACCTAGGTATTGCTGCGCTGTAAAATAAGCATTAGTAATGCTTTATTACATTAATGAGATCGATACCCCTTTTCATCTTAATCTTAACTGATTAACATAGTTGCGTGTTTTGCTGAGCCAGCAGTCTGAGCTTAGATGTTTAACACACACATATTGTTTTTAATTCTCAGGGCGGGGCGCAATTCCCCACCGGCGGTATACTTGAAAAAGTGAGCCCGCGAGCGCTCGATTCGTCGAGGTCAGCAGATCTGGTGACTTAGGTATTTACTCATGAGTAATGTCTAACAGTCCAGAGCCGACGGTTATAGTCCGGATGAGAGAGAATAGAGATACATCAATTAGCCTAGGCTATTGATGCAATTTGTTTTGGATTTAGATCCCTCTTTACAAGCCCTGATTCTGGTCATTTTAGGAGTACAACCATGAATCAGTTATCACTACTTGCCGAATTTGGCGAACCAATCACCCGTGTAGAAAATGCATTAGCAGCGCTAAGAGAAGGCCGAGGCGTATTACTACTCGATGATGAAGACCGCGAAAATGAAGGCGACATTATTTATTCTGTCGAGCACTTAACCACAGCCCAAATGGCATTAATGATCCGCGAATGCAGCGGCATTGTGTGTTTATGCTTAACCGACGAACACGCCAACAAGTTACAATTGCCGCCAATGGTTATCAATAACAACAGCGCCAACCAAACTGCGTTTACCATCTCCATTGAAGCAAAGCATGGAGTGACCACTGGCGTTTCCGCTCAAGATCGTGTTACTACCATTAAAACTGCGGCAAACCGCGATGCCAAAGCATCAGACTTGGCTCATCCTGGACACGTATTCCCATTACGTGCTCGCGCTGGCGGAGTGATGTCTCGTCGTGGTCATACCGAAGGCACCGTCGACTTAATGCAAATGGCAGGCTTAATGCCAGCTGGCGTATTATGCGAACTGGCCAACGAAGATGGCAGCATGGCCAAAACACCAGAAATTATCGCCTTTGGCCTTAAGCACAACATGCCTGTACTCACCATCGAAGACATGGTGATGTACCGCAACCAGTACGATTTAAAACTGGCATAATATGTTACTAATACGTCATTCATAAGCAGACTTGTCTGCAGTGAATGAAGATGAAATAACAAGATTAAGAGGTGCTAAGCACCTCTTTTTTTATGCTTGAAATCATGAAGATTATAGAAAATAAGGCCTTATGAGTTAATCCTCGTATGACTTGTTATTTGCCATCCATAACCTCTCTTCCTCACCCCGAGGACTACCACCGCATAACTCTCATTTGAACTCAACGAGTATGTTTACGCTATGCAACACTTTACATTGCAGACTGAAAAAAGCAGGATAAATAACCTCAAAATATATTGCTCACGGCTACCCTTGAGAGTTAGCCAATATTAAATAAAGGACGCTTATGAGCAAATGGAGCACCACTAGCACACTTTCGCTGTACTTAACGCTAATCGGCTCAATTAGTGTAGCCAGATTTGTGACATATTCGTTGGAAGATAATTTTACCGGGTTATCTGACTTACCCCGTATCGTTGATATCGGTATTTATGCCGCCCTAATGACAGTGTTTTATTATTTTTTCGGCCAATTTTTTAACTGGTTGTACTCTGAAGTTCAAAAAAATAACGACGAAAATTCAACTGAGGATAATAAATTGGAGAGGTAACATTGAATAGTTATACCAAAAATATCACTCCTTACGTGCAAGAGCAGTTATCTAAAGCAGATCAATCCGACCGTTTAGGTAATGTTGCAGATTCATTTGTTTACCTTGAGAATGCTCACGTGCTTGGGCAGGAATCAACCTATTGGCATGTAAAAGTGCATTATTTAATGCTGCGTTGGGCAATAAAACAGCGTGATATGAATGAAGCCATAGGTCAAATGATTCGTATCATTGGGGCGGTTTTATTCACTGCAATAAAAGGCGTACCAACGGGGAACACTGGCGGTAGCAATGTTAGCCTAGTAAAAGTCATGCCCATTAAACCAGAGCATGCCGAGATCATAGCGAAAGTAAAAAAACAACATAACTCAACGAGCGAAAAAGATTAATAGACGCCTAGCTACATCATACTGTAAGCCAATAATGGAATGTTAAATACATTACCGGGTAACACAAAGACATCTCTAAACATGGTACATGGGAGGTTCACATGAAACGAGTCACAGGTATCGGCGGCATATTTTTTAAAGCAAAAGATGAACCTGCATTACAAGCTTGGTACAAGCGTCATCTCGGCATTGATGTTCAGGAATGGGGCGGCACGGCTTTCTCTTGGAGCGACTCAAATAACAAACCCGTAGGTGGAACGACTATCTGGGCGGTGAGTTCAGAGAAAAGCGACCAATTTGCTCCAAGCCAAGCCCCATTTATGATCAATTACCGAGTTGAAGACCTCAAAGCTGTCGTCGCAGCCCTAAAAACTGAAGGCTGTAACGTCCTCGATAAGATAGATGAGTCTGAATTTGGCAAGTTTGCGTGGGTGATCGATCCTGAAGGTAATAAAGTCGAATTATGGCAACCGCCTTTAGGTCAATAATAATGCTGAATGTAGCCATTTGCAGGGTAAAAAATAAATGATGAACATGAAAGCATTTTCGACGTTAGCCGGATTATCTTCTCATACGCTGCGATATTATGAAAAAGTCGGTTTACTCAACAAGATTCAGCGAAACAGCAGTGGCCATCGAGTCTACACAGCTAAAGATTTAGAATGGATTACGTTTATCAAACGCCTCAAAGACACTGGCATGCCTTTAGTAAAAATTCAAGAATACGCCCAATTGCGAGCATTAGGGCAAAGTACAGTGCTAGATCGCCAACAACTACTTGAGCATCACAAAGACCAGTTGCAAGCTCACATTAAACGCCAGCAACAACATTTACTGGCGCTAGAAAACAAAATTAATTTGTATAAAGCTGATAAAGTCAGTTGACTTAGAGTTAACTCTAACTTGTAAGGTGTGACTTCTACTTATCAATAGGAGTACATCAATGTCAAATTCAAGATTCACTTTAGGCATGGAACAGTTGTCAAAAATTGACGGCGAAGCAGGTCATAATGTTATCGAAAGCCTGCAAGATATCTGCCCTGACTTAGCCCGATTTACCATTGAATATCCGTTTGGCGATATATATACCCGACCCGGTTTGGATGTAAAGGCGCGAGAAATAGCCACTGTTGCCGCACTGACCGCATTAGGTAATTGTAAACCTCAGCTCAAGGTTCATCTGAGTGCGGCTTTAAATGTCGGTTGCAGCGCAGAGGAAGTAAAAGAAGTATTATTACAAATGTCAGTATATGCTGGTTTTCCTGCGGCATTAAACGCTATGTTCGCCTTTAAAGAAGTGCTTCAAGAGCGAAAACCAGAATAAACAAGTTGCGATTAATTATGAGTCCATAACAAGGACCAGCTTAAGAGCCGCTTATGCTCCAACACTGACGTTAACGAAATGATTATGCCCAAGACTCTAGCTTATAACTCAATAGAAAGCTGGTTCAATATGGCCCTAACTTGTTCATCATCCTCTGCAAATTGAATACCTACGTTAACTTTTCCGTTCTCAAAGCGACTATTGCACACCTTCGCGGGAATGGTTATTTCAGTATCATTAGGGGAACGCATGATGATGAAAATATCTTTCGGATTGACTTTAACTTTCGAGTTATCAGTTTTGAAAACAAAACCACAGCCTTTGGCAGAAATATCCGAAATAATGCCTTTTAATTGGGATAGTTTTTTTACATCATCATCGTCTCTTGTGACAATAGATGCAGGTATATGAGTCACAAAACGTCGATGAGTGCGAAGCTGACGGTTTTCTATTTTAGCGGGATAACTTAAGAAGATAAATTTTTCAGGGATTTTAGTGATATTTCTAATTGTCGATCGAAATGCATGACACTCGCCTTGCTGGCCCTCCAATAAATAACGAACCACCACAACATTACCTTCCACAAGCACATCACTGTAGTTACTCATATTCTGAGGAGCTGGATGCTTGAGGATAATATATTGACCTAGATCGTACCCGACCAACATTGCTTTAAGACGCAATTTAACGGGATGGTCGATCTGTAAATCAACAATTTTTCCGGGAGTTAACTCGAAAAATATAGCGTTGGGTGTGGTTGTCAATGTTCTGGATCCATGGGAGTTTAATGATAAATTTACAACCGTAAATGTATGCTGTGAATAAAACCAAAACAATAGTTATACACAGTTTAAAACTAAAAAGATGTCGCCAAATTAAATTAATTAATCTTTATTGAATATTCGTTACTCAATAAAGATTAATTAGTCAGTTAATAAGAGGCACGAGTTAAGTACCTCTTATGTTTGAATCCATCCAATTACACCGCAATACCACTGTGACGCAGTAACGCATCAGTGTTTGGTTCGCGGCCCATAAAGCGTTTAAATAACGCCATCGGCTCTTCACTGCCGCCCATCTCAAGAATGTTGTTTAAAAAGCTTCTACCAGTGTCAGCATTAAAAATACCTTCGGCTTCAAAACGCGAAAAAGCATCAGCGGAGAGTACTTCGGCCCATTTATAACTATAGTAACCTGCCGCGTAACCACCAGCAAAAATGTGAGCAAAACCATGTTGAAAACGATTAAAGCTTGGTGGGGTTAATACCGCAATCTGGCTGCGTACTTGGTCTAAAATGCCTTGAATATCGACACCTTTTGCTGGGTCAAATTCGTGATGCATTCTAAAGTCAAATAATGAAAACTCAAGTTGGCGCACCATCATCATGCCAGACTGGAAGTTTTTAGCTGCTAGCATTTTATCCAGCAAGGCTTTTGGTAATGGTTCACCAGTTTCATAATGACCAGAAATTTCCGCTAACGCCTCTTCTTGCCAGCACCAGTTCTCCATAAACTGGCTTGGTAACTCTACTGCATCCCAAGGCACACCATTGATACCAGACACGCCACCAACATCTACCTTGGTGAGCATATGGTGAATGCCGTGGCCAAACTCATGGAACAAAGTGGTTACTTCATCATGGGTAAATAATGCCGGTTTGCCATCCACTGGGCCATTAAAGTTACAAGTTAAATACGCTACCGGTTTTTGCAAACCCGTAGAGGTCATACGGCGACCGCGACAATCATCCATCCATGCGCCGCCACGCTTACCGCTGCGAGCATATAAATCTAAGTAGAAGCTACCGCGGTGGTGTTTTTGATCATCAAAAATATCAAAGAAACGCACGTCTTTATGCCAAGTGTCGACACCTTTCTGCTCACTAATGGTTAAACCGAATAAACGGTTTACAGTATAAAATAAACCTGACAAGACTTTATCTTCAGGGAAGTACGGGCGTAATATTTCTTGTGACACTTGGTATTTATGCTGTTGCAGTTTTTCAGCGTAAAAACTTAAGTCCCATGATGCCATTTCGCTCACGTCATAATGCTCTTTAGCAAACGCACGTAGCTCGGCTAATTCAGTGGCAGCTTGATCTTTAGAACGCTCGCCTAATTCATTTAAAAAGCCCAGTACTTGCGCTGGATTTTCTGCCATTTTAGTGGCTAATGATTTATCAGCGTAGCTAGCAAAGCCGAGTAAATTAGCTAACTCGTGACGCAGTGCGACGATTTCATTCATATTGTTGGTGTTATCAAACTCACCAGCATTAGGGCCTTGATCAGACGCACGAGTCACAAATGCACGGTAACATTCTTCACGTAACTCACGATTTTCGCTGTAGGTCATCACAGGTAAATAAGACGGGAAATCAAGTGTGAATAACCAACCTTTTAGCTCTTTGGCATCCGCCATTGCTTTCGCAGCTGAAATCGCTGATTCCGGTAAACCCGCTAAATCGGCTTGGTCAGTAATCAACTTGGTCCACGCTTCGGTAGCATCTAACAGTTGATTCGAAAAGTGACTAGTTAACTCAGATAAACGTTTAACAATCTCACCATAACGTGCTTTTTGGTTATCGTCTAAGCCGATACCAGACAATTCAAAATCGAGTAAGCTTTGCTCTATGACCATTTTTTGCGCTTGGGTTAACGCAGTAAATTCAGCAGATTGATGGATAGATTTGTACGCTTCGTACAAGCCCTGATGTTGACCAACATAAGTGCCGTAATCAGACAAAAGCGGCAAGCAAGCATCGTGTGCATCGCGTAATTCATCACTACTGATCACTGAGTTCATGTGTGACACAGGTGACCATGCTTTACTTAATTGATCATCGATTTCTTCAAGGGGTGCAATTAGATTATCCCAAGTGTATGAGCTATTTTTAGCTAATAGCTCATCAATGGTTTCACGACATTTGGCAATCGCTTGCTCAACAGCAGGCTGAATGTGCTCAGGTTTGATTTTTGAAAATTCTGGTAATTCTGCGCCACTTAGCAATGGATTGCTCATAAAGATTCCTCGAAATATTTCGCGTGAGTATTTAGCTTATATTGGGTTAAATAATGCCATTTTCAAGCATTGGAGCAATTTATCCTAACAAATATAACCAGCATTTCTAATGCAGCCGATGATATTTCCATTGCCCATTTTCGAGAGTACTCTCGCAGATCCATTACAGCATATGCTTTCTGCTTAACCGATTTATCAAGAGAATAGAATGACCAGGCTCCCACTTTAATTTGCTACTTGAGCAAAATATCTAATATTGAACAGAAGTCTCAAATAAGACTTATTATCATTTAATTAATTTTTAAAAAGGCTAACATACGCGGCATCAACATCTCTCTAGCAACATTGTAACTATGAGCAAGATAAATATGCCCTTTGATTGTTACCTGCCAAGTCAGAAGCATTGTGTCTGCTATTTTTGGGTTGCTCTCTTTATTACAATAACGTTTCCCTTAACATCCGCGCTTGCCATGGCAGACGACCAGCCAATAATGGCGTTCGATGTTGCCTGGAATGATCATTATATTAGCCAAGGACGTAATAACTTAGCCAACGGTGGGATTGTTTGGGGTATCGCCAGTGTTGCACAAGATAACTTAGTCGCTTTCGCTATCGCTGGACGCGCGACTCAAGTTCACTATATTGAATGGAATGCAGGTCTAGAATACACCCTCCAACTTCATGATGAAGTTGATCTATCCCTGGGTTATCAGCGCGTAGAGTGTTATGGCGCTGAACGCACATCTGACAATGAATTTTTCAGTTCATTAACCTATAACGGTATTCGCTGGCTGGTACCAACCATTAACTACACTTTTGCCACAGAAGCGGCGGGCTACTTTGTGGAGCTCAGTTTACACAGTCCATGGGATATTAACGAGCGGCTCACATTAACCCCCTATTTAGTACATGGCGTTGATTTTCAGTACAGCAGCGAACAACACAATGGCGCTAACCATGTACAATTTGGTTTAGAAGCACTGTACCAATTAACAGCTAACCTAACGGTCTCAGCACAACTTAGCCGCACTATTGCTCTAGAGGACATCAAGCTGCAAGCCCGTACCGAAAATCATCAAGGCAGTCTAGATACAACCTATACTGGCGTGCATATAGGCTGGACATTTTGAAGCCTTAGGCTCGCAATTTAATCATCTTCGACTACAATTAATGACCAAGATTAAGCTATGCAAGGAACGCATATGTTTACCCGCCAAGTGCAATTCGCCACCTTATGTGCCGTGCAATGGATAACCTTATTAAGTGCTCCAATATTGTGTGCTGGAGAACTCAGCGAGTTAACTCAAGCATCGACGAATAAAGCCGTATCACTCACTAATGACAATGCCAAAAACTTACCACTGCAATCTGCCAGTGATAGCCAAGGCAATACGATTAGCTTACCCAGCGACACCCGCTCAGCATTAGAATATCGCGCCGATGAAATCTACCTCAAACCTAGCCTACAAGAGCTTATTAAAGCCAACCAACAAACTAATACCACCTCACGCCAAGCTGGCATCAATGTTGTGGACGATCCTAGCTGTCGTTGGCTAAATAACCGTATAAAGCACTTAACCAAACAACAAAGACAAAATCAAAACAGTCAATTTAGTCATTATCAAGATGAAATTGATATTAGAAAAAGTGAATGGACCTGTCTTAAGTGCGCAACGACCGGTCCCAATGACGTTGACCGAGGGGAGTGCCAACATAAACGCTGACTCATTTAGCATAAAGCATTGAGCTAACGACTAGATTGTAAACACAATCCCCCCTACAATGGACGCATTAACCGTAGTGGAGATCATCATGGCTCAAAATTTTGACTATATCGCGCTTGGCGCAGGCAGTGGTGGTATTGCCTCTGCAAACCGTGCAGCAATGCGTGGCGCAAAAGTATTAATTATTGAAGCAAATCAGGTTGGCGGCACTTGCGTAAACCTTGGTTGTGTCCCCAAAAAAGTCATGTGGTATGGCGCTCATATTGCCGAAGCACTTAACCTTTACGCCAAAGACTATGGTTTTGATGTTACCGTCAACAAATTCGATTGGAACATTCTAGTTGATAGCCGTGAAGCATATATTAGGCGCATTCATGATGCCTATGGCCGTGGTTTTGCCAACAATAACGTGACCTTATTAGACGGCTATGGCCGCTTCGTCAATAACAACACCATTGAAGTCAATGGTGAGCATTACACAGCCGACCATATTATGGTTGCTACTGGTGGTGCACCGACGATTCCTGATATTCCAGGCGCCGAATACGGTATCGACTCAGACGGTTTCTTCGCTTTACGCGAGCAACCTAAACGCGTTGCTGTGGTAGGTGCGGGTTATATTGCGGTTGAAGTTGCCGGGGTATTACATGCCCTAGGTAGCGAGACACATTTATTGGTGCGTAAGCATGCTCCACTTCGCAACTTCGATCCTATTCTAGCGGATGCATTAGTTGATGCTATGGCCGCTGATGGTCCAACGCTGCACACCCATAGTGTACCTAAGTCGGTCAGTAAGAATGTCGATGGCAGTGTCACTTTAGAATTAGAAAATGGCGAAAGCTTAACGGTTGATTGCTTAATTTGGGCCATTGGCCGCTCACCATCTACGGGTAATATCGGTCTAGAAAATACCGACGTGCAGTTAGATGCAAAAGGCTACGTCATTACTGATGAACAACAAAATACTACCGCAAAAGGGATTTATTGTGTTGGCGACATTATGGCAGGTGGTGTTGAATTAACCCCTGTTGCCGTTAAAGCGGGTCGTTTATTGTCAGAGCGTTTATTTGGTAACATGCCCGATGCAAAAATGGATTACAGCTTAATTCCTACTGTAGTCTTTAGCCATCCACCCATAGGTACTATGGGCTTAACAGAGCCTGAAGCGGCTGAAAAATATGGCCAAGACAATATTAAGGTTTATACCTCAACATTTACTTCAATGTACTCTGCAGTAACCGCACATCGCCAAGCCTGTAAAATGAAGCTAGTGTGTGCAGGTGATAATGAAGTCGTCGTTGGTATTCACGGTATCGGCTTTGGTATGGACGAAATACTACAAGGCTTTGGCGTGGCCATGAAAATGGGCGCGACTAAAGCAGATTTTGACTCAGTAGTAGCAATACACCCAACGGGTGCTGAAGAATTTGTTACCATGAGATAAGCATCTGATAATTAATTAAAAACCGTGAATACCTTAATCGATATCCACGGTTTTTTTATCTTTATTTAAACCTAAAAAAGAGCTTTAAACCTATTTGAATCTCTTAATATGATGTTCCGATTTTACAATTCAGTCCATGCTACCGCCCAAGAAGCTCCTACGCCCGGCTCATAACTGGTAGCAGAAGCTGACCACTGCATACAGTAGCCGCCGTATGGGAAAGGTTTACATTGATAAACCTTACCTGTCTTAGGTTGCAAAACCTTAGTGCCGGTAACATAACGCGTCACTTCAGCTGGAAACACGAAGTCGGCTTCTGGTACTGGTCGCTCATCCTTTAAAAACACATCAAAGTTCTGCTGGATGACATCCCCTTGCTGAGGTTCACCTTTAACTTGTAAGTGATAATGGCCAACTTTAGGTGCTACAACATCCAGCACTAAACTCGCATTGGTATTATTAACCGCTTGACTCACAAATCCAGATGCAACGCCATCATGATTAAATAAATAAGCTGACACTTGCATAGCGGAATTGGTTGTCACATCAAAACTCACTTGAGCCGCACCATCGTTGATTTGAATTGCATCAGCAAGCGAGGTCACATCGAGTTGATTCCCTGGGGCAGGCGCTAAATCAAACTCGACTTCGACACGCTCAATACCTGAATCAGTTAGGGTAAAAATATCATTTTTACCGTAAACCGGCATGATACTGCCAGCAGCATTCTTTTGTCCTGCTTTGAGTTGTGATTGCTGCGCATTAATAGTGCTGGCAAGAAGGAAAGGCCAATTCTGTTTATTACCTTGAGTCGCATCGGTAATTGTAATCGTGGTTTGCTTAGAGAGCTGCTCGCCATTAGCATCAAATACCCTGGTCATCACTTTGTCACCAGCCTTGAGATCCAGTGACGGATTAATGTCACCCACATCTTGCCATTCGTTAGGGATTCCCGGGCCTGAACTCAAATTGACATCAATAGCATTATAGAAACTATTGCTGGTGTCACCGACTTGCCATACGGCTAAAATAACGTGGTAACCACTTAGTCCCTCTGGCACGTAACAGTCATGAGTAACTAATTTAGGTGGCTGAACCATGCCACCATCGACCACACAAAAAGGCGCTAAATCGAAACTCGCGCGGCTTAAGGCTTGGTTTTGGTCCCAACCCTGGCGAGTAATATAATAGCGCCAGTTACGGGTGACATGGTTAGCGGTAAACTGCCAAGTAAATTGCTGCCATCCGGCGTTGATATCCGTTTTAGACCAACGGACCGGACTCTGAACATCTAGAGGAGAAAAGGCACCATTTGCAGCGCTCGCTAACTTACCATCTTCAGGGCCTGATTCAGGGAATCCCGAAGGCCCTTCAACACTTTGTGGCTCCCACTGAACGGCGCCACAGCTTGCATTATTGCCAGTTTTACAAGCGTATGAGCGTGACTCTGGCGATAGCACATAACCATGCGCTTCAACAGACAGACTGACGAAAGAATTTGCAGCCATGAGTGAGGCTGCGAGTAGGCTTAACTTAGAAACATGAGGTAAAACAGGAAGATTTGCCACTTAAATGCACTCCATTGGTTACCTATTACTTAAAAATAAGTGATAGGCCTCGATATCAATATCAAAGTGGTATTTTGGCAAACAACAGCGTTAAAAAAACGGCTGTTCGTTTCACGCAGAACCTGAGCTCTGCGGCAACTCCGCTATCTTAGTTTCGTAAAAATTAATTTACCACCTTAGACCGGAAGCTTTGCGTCCTAACTTTTCAATTAGTTTGCCAAATACTATGAGTGTTAGCTTGGTGATAACGTTATTTATAACAAGGTATCAACTAACACGACTAACCTAACAACAAACATCAACCGTGTCAAAAAATATAAAAACAATAAATACAAACACTTAAAAAGTACATTCAGTGTTGGCGTGGGCTCAAGGCGACATGATTTTTATCTGCTACTCTCTAGCATTTAGGGACTCAGATTCATGCTGTTGTAAACATAGCATCGATGACATTGCCATATTTTACTGATGTACTAAAACACGATTGTGTGAGTAGATAGGTAGGTGGGCCATTATCGATTTTAGTTTAGAAAACGCTTAAATGACTGCGATTAATAATTGTCCCAAGCTGGCCAAATGCGTTCCAGAGCAAGCCGTTAACTGAAGTTAAGAGATCCATGGCATTTAGGGTTCAAGAGCGAGGATAAATTATTTATGCGGGTTTACCGGCTAGCCACTGCAGGAATGTATTAATCGTGGGCATGCGTTTGTGTGAATGGCCCATGAGCTGGGTCATGGCAAAACTAAACTGGTAGTACATTTCAGCATCGTCGGGATGCTTTTGTGCATCGTCACTGTTGATCATAGCACCGCGTAAATAGTCACAAAGCAACTCGCCACGATTAAAGCCACCAACCTCACCAATCTCTGTCAGGGTTTGTGCATTCCATTGTTGATATTGTTTAAGTACTAGCTCAAAACGGGCACGATAATAATCGCTGGCTTGTATTAGTATTGACTCGTTGGGGATCACTCTAGCAATAACAAATGATTGTTCTGATAAAATACGGTACAAACGTTGGCAATGATGAAAAATAAACCGTAAATAGGGATCACTATATTGCTGTGTATCTTGTTCGGCTTGAATTAACCAATGACGATAATCTGCACTGGCTACGGCCACAATTAAATCGGCCTCTGAGGTAAAGTGATTATAAATAGTGCCCTTGGATATCTGGCTGGCTTGAACTAGATGCGAGCGGCATAAATCAAAGGTTTTATGGCCTTTTAAACAACGTTGTGACACTTCAATCAAGTAGTTCCCACGATCCTCCCAGCTACCCATTCCTTACTCCAAGATATTTTAATTAAATAACCATTAACACCTCACAGTTACACTATAGCAAGCTTTGTGGATAGCCTAAATTGAGTAATACTTATACCACTATGAACTTACTCAATAGCCCATGTTAAAAATTGACTTACTTGAAAGTTTTATCGCTGTTGCTGAATGTGGCAACTTGTCAAAAGCGGCTGATAAAATTTGCCGAACCCAATCAACGTTGAGTCTACAAGTTAAAAAGCTTGAAGAAAGTGTCGGTCAAACTTTGCTGATTAGGGACAACAAAGGCGTCACCTTGACCGAGTCAGGTGAAACCTTGCTGAGCTATGCCTATAAAATGATGCAACTTAACTTACAGGCACTTGATGAGTTAAAAGATTGTCAAAATCGCGAAGTGATCCGCCTTGGTGTGCCAACCGATTTTATCAAGTGCTACCTAAGCAGCTGCTTATTAGAGTTTATTCGTGAATTTACCAATATTGAATTAGTTATCGATACCGATGTAAGTGGCAATTTATATAAACGACTCCATCAAGGCGAGTTTGACGTGATAGTCGCAACTCACTGGCAAGCCCCCGTCAACGGCGAACTGTTATTTACGCGCCGCTTTCATTGGGCCGCAGCAGCTAACGGTAACGCCCATAAAAACAAAACCATCCCCGTGGGCTTATACCCAGAAAACTGCCCTATTCGAGCACAAGTATTCGCCAATCATCAATTGTCTATGCGTCCGATAAGGGTATTACTGTCAACACCATCCCCACAAGCGTTATCGATGGCGGTCGAAAATGATCTTGTGATTGCGCCGGTAGCCGAATTTAGAATAAACGATAAAATGCAAATTTTAGATCCACTTGAACATGGCTTACCGCCACTGCCGATGTTTAACGAATCGCTTTACCTCAACCCAGATACTCAAACCTATGCGACCTTGCAATTAATTAATTTAATAAAAGCCAATGTTGAGCATAAAGGCTATCAAATCAACTAACATCACTACTATACCAAGCCGCATACTGTGAGGTTACAGAATCAAGCTGCCAAACAAAAAGGCCAATAACACACTCGATACTATGGTCACTACGCCTGGGATTAAAAATGGGTGGTTAAACACCGCCTTGCCAATACGAGTGGAGCCAGTGTCATCCATTTCTACCGCCGCCAATAACGTCGGATAAGTCGGTAATACAAATAACGCACTCACCGCCGCAAACGAAGCAACTGCCGTTAATGGACTCACCCCAATTGCCAATGCAGCTGGCATTAACGCTTTAGTGGTCGCACCTTGAGAATAGAGCAACATAGAAGCAAAAAATAATGCCACCGATAATAACCATGGCTGACTTTGAAGCAAGGTTCCCGCAACCGCTTTTATCTCGTCAATATGATTAGACACAAAGGTGTCACCCAACCAAGCTACGCCCAACACACAAATACACGCTGACATGCCCGACTTAAACGTTGATGCATTAGAAATCTTGCTGGCATCTAAACGGCAAAACCAAGTGATCGCCGCTGCGGCAGATAGCATAAACAACATAATCGCCACATCGCGCGACAGCACTGGGTTCACAATTAAGCCCACTTTGTCAGAAATGGCTGTGGCGTAAGACATTACCGCCACTATCGCGACTAGAAAAATAGCCACCGACCTTCTAGCGCCAGGTTGCAAAGTGACTTGGGTTTCACCCCGAATATTGACGAGTCCGCTGGCTAAACGCTGTTGATAAATGGGGTCTTGCGCTAACGGTTTACCGAGCATCGAGGCAACAGCGGCACCAATTAAACAAGCAATAAAGGTTGAGGGGATGCATACGGCTAATAGCACTAAATAATCCACCCCGAACGGTTCTAAAATACCCGAGAAAAACACCACTGCGGCAGAAATAGGAGAGGCCGTGATGGCAACTTGCGAGGCGACAACTGCGATAGATAGAGGCCGAGATGGTCGTATGCCCTGCTCTTTGGCGACTTCGGCTATAACTGGTAATGTCGAGAATGCAGTGTGGCCCGTTCCGGCAAATAAGGTCATAAAATACGTTACCATTGGCGCTAAAAATGTGATGTGCTTAGGGTGTTTACGCAGTAGTTTCTCCGCTATTGACACCAAATACTCCATTCCTCCGGCCTCTTGCATCGCAGCAATCGCGGTGATCACTGACATAATAATCAGCATCACGTCGATAGGGATCGCACCAGGTGTTAATCCTAAACCGACGGTAAGAATTAATACCCCTACGCCACCAGCAAAACCTATCCCTATACAGCCCATTCTTGCACCAAGGTAAATAGACCCAAGCACAATTATTATTTCTATTATCATCATAGTGTTAACTCTATTCAAACCCAAATACGTCAATGAAATAGCAGCGATTGCTACTTTAAAGATCGCGATATTACTCTGTTGAGCTTGGCCGAATGTAGACCTGGATCAATTAACTGCATTGCAATCCAAAAGAGGTGTTTTGTCTGCAGGTTTATTAGTCAGTTAACTGAAAAAAGTGTGATTGCGCTTAGATGTTAATGTGGGTAAAAATAGAAAAAAACCAATCTATGATTGGCATTTAAGAGGGGATAAAAGTGAAGCGTGACTGTCTAGCGATTAAAATATAAAGCCACATTAAATACTTAATATGTGGCTTACTGAACTAATATAAATTTAAATTAGTTTAGCCTTTATGCTTATCAAACTTAAACGTATGACAGTTACTGCATAATGGTTTTTTAGGTGTATGTTCGCCATGACACTCTTGGCAAGGTACATCTTTGCCATAGTGAAGGTTATTGTGTGGGTTCTGCCACTTGTCTTCTTCACTTCGGGCGGTTTTCTTTGCTAAGTCATCAACATCATGACACTGCAAACAGGATTGATCAGATGGAAACTGCTTGATGCCATTGTCATGACAGGTTTTACAGTCTTTACCGATAACCTCTTCATGATAGTCACGGATCTCTGCTGACTGTACTGATAAACTGGTTAATCCAAGTAGTACCAGCCCAAGTATAATATTAAAGTTTTTCATTAATGATTCCTCTTGTTCACTGGTCTAATTAAACTTTCATGAGACTTCTAGCTGCAGTCATACCCATCACCATACATTCTGGAATAGAACAACTCCCTAGACGACTAACACCATGAATACCACCACACACTTCACCAGCGGCATAAAGGCCAGTAATAGACTTACCAGTAAAACTATCTGTTACTTCGGCTTTGGTGTTTACTTTTACACCGCCTTGGCAGTAATGCACTTTTGGCCACAAGCGAACGACAGTAAATGGCGCTTCGATCATTTTATTTTTCGCCAAGGTCATATCTTTACCAAATTGCTTATCTTCACCCGTTTTTACATAGCCATTGTATTCAGCGATTTGTGCTGTTAAGCCCGCTAAAGGCACACCAAAGTGTGTTGCCAACTCTTCAACTGAATCAAACTTCCAGCCGACATTGTACTTAATCACTTTTTCGGTATTTGGATGCGCTTTAGAATCTTTAAAGCTTGAAATCAACAGTGGTGGTACAGGATTACCTTTTTCATCACGGTTGCTTAATTCAGCATCAGCACGTGTTTTGCGATCGGCAATTTCATTCATGAAACGCTTACCGGTTGTCCGGCTAACGGCAATTGAGTGAGGTAAATTGAAAATTGAATAGTTAGACACATAACCAAAGCCACCTTCATCAGGTGAAGCCCAAGGACCAGATTGAATGTGGGCTAAATGCACAGGAATAGCCCCTAAACGGAACATTTCAAACATGCCCTCGCCTGTTGCACCTGGTGCGTTGGTACAACCCACATCTGCAGTTAAGGTTGGATCTTGCGCCATACGTAAATCAACGTTTTGCGCAAAGCCACCAGTAGCCATAATCACACCACGTTTGGCGCGAATATTGAGAACCTTACCAGGCTGGTCTTCGCCAAAGTGATAGTTTTGACGCATTTTAACACCAACAACTTCGCCTTTATTACCGACGAGGAACCCTTCAAATTTTGAACGATTGTGGGTGTTTACACCAATACGTTTGCACTCTTTGTACAATGGCTGAGTAATACCAGCACCACAACTTACTGAGGTTTGGTATGTACGTGCAACCGAGTGACCGCCTAGTTGTTGTAAGTAAGGATGGTATTCAGAACCCGCATCTAAGGTCATTTGTAACGCTTCAACCGCATGAGATGCGACATGGCGTAATAACCCTTCATCGGCAATGCCACGGCCAGACAATAATTGGTCATGAACCATTCTGTCTACTGAGTCTTCAACGCCTTCTTTCTTTTGCATCGGCGTGCCTGGTGCGGCGAAAAGCCCACCGTTAATTGCCGAGTTACCGCCAAAATAGGACATTTTTTCAAATATATGGACGTCTTTTGCACCATGTTTGGTGGCTTCGATTGCGGCAGCTAACCCCGCAAAACCAGAACCAATAATGACGATTTCAACTTCTTTGTCCCATTTAACCCCTTCTGCCTTTTCAGACACAGCCATTGCTGGTGCTACCATCGCTGCACCAGCAGCAATGCCTAGACCTGCAATAAACTTACGGCGCCCTAATAGATCGATATTGCTCATAGGTTATCACCCCTTTTTATATTATTGACGCTTCATCATATCGATGGAATCAATTCCAAAACGGGAACTATTGTTAATGTTTGGTGAAAATAACAACAAATATCGACTTATCAATTATGAGTAGAAATTTTAGCGGGATCTGTTACCAAGCAGAGATATTGGAATGCAGTCCAAACGTTGAACTCATCTGGCTAACATATTTATGGTTGATATCACCGCCCTATGTTTGGCCTAAGTATTGCGCGGCAAGATAGTGCTAAATCAGTTTCACTGTTGGATGAGGAGTCCTTATGAAACCTTTAACCAAAGCATCATCTATTCACACAACGCCGAATGACCTATCACTAAATACTTGGCTTAATAAAGTGCCCGAAATCACACTGATCTTTTGGGTAATAAAAATGATGTCGACCACGGTGGGAGAAACCGCAGCAGATTATCTTAGCTTCCATCTTCATGTAGGCATGATTAATACCAGCATCATCATGGGGATATTATTACTTGTCGCCTTATTGGTGCAGCTTAAGCAAACTCGCTATCGCCCATATGCTTATTGGGGTGTAGTGGTACTTATCAGTATTTTTGGCACCTTAGTCACCGACATTCTCACAGACAAACTTGATGTGCCTTTGCCAGTATCGACTGCGGTGTTTAGCCTATTATTAGCGGCAACATTTGCATACTGGTTTAGCAAAGAACGTACTTTATCGATTCATTCCATTGTCACTCTTAAGCGTGAATTATTTTATTGGCTGGCCATTCTCATTACCTTTGCTTTAGGTACTGCAGTCGGTGATTGGGTATCTGAAGACATGAATGTTGGCTACGGCCTTTCGGCTTTGATATTTGGTGGTTTAATCACCGTCATTAGCGTGGCTTTTTATCGCTTCAAAGCCAATGCAGTATTGTGCTTTTGGTTGGCATATATCTTAACCCGCCCGCTGGGTGCCTCTATCGGTGATTTATTATCACAACCGGTTCGTAAAGGTGGCTTTGGGTTTGGCACCACCAGCACCAGTATTGTTTTTTTAGTGATTATTGTTGCACTTGTAGCTTACCTTTCAGTGCGCGCCAAACAGCAAAAAAGCCAATAATGGATCAACATAAGTGAGTATCGATATGGAAACACTACAACAGCAGGCGCGGGCTAAAGTGCCACAAGTCACCTTAATATTTTGGCTGGTTAAAATACTGGCGACCACCTTAGGCGAAACGGCAGGTGATGCTTTATCGATGTCGCTTAACCTCGGCTATTTAGTGAGCTCAGTTATTTTTATCGGTTTATTCGCGATAGCGGTAGCAATACAAATTCGCAGTAAACATTATTCTTCGAGTATTTATTGGGCCACCATTATCGCCACAACTACTGCAGGTACTACCATGGCAGACTTTGCCGACCGCTCACTAGGCATAGGTTATACCGGCGGCACATTGCTACTAGTGAGCTTGTTGTGTATGTCATTTTCAATTTGGTACGTCAGTGCCGGTAGCCTGTCTAATCAATCGATAAACAATACCAAAACCGAATGCTTTTATTGGGTCACGATTTTACTGTCACAAACCCTAGGTACAGCTTTAGGCGACTGGACAGTGGATAGCGCCGGTTTAGGTTACGATGCCAGCGCGCTTATCTTTGGTAGTATGCTATTAGTATTATTAGCCGCCTATCTTTGGAGCCCAATATCTCGCACACTGTTGTTTTGGCTTAGCTTTATTTTAACCAGACCTTTAGGTGCTGTAGTCGGTGACTTTTTAGATAAACCCATTAGCCATGGTGGATTAGAATTTAGTCGCTTTACTGCATCGGCGGCACTACTCTTTGGTATGGTGTTGTGTTTAATGCTATTTAAGCAGCAAGCTGCAACAAAGAATCATTAATTAAGACTTTTCACTTTGTGTCATTGTGTTCAATTGAGGTGCTATGCGTATTTTATTAGTAGAAGACGATAAAATGATTGGTGATGCCATGCAAAGTGCCTTAAAAGATGTCGCCTATGCGGTTGATTGGATATGCGATGGCGAAGCGGCGCTGCACAGTTTACGTTGCCAGCAATATGATGTGGTGTTGCTCGACCTTGGCTTACCTAAGCTGGATGGCTTGCAAGTGATGCAATATATTCGAGCTCAGCACCCCGCTCTGGCGGTGATCATTATTACCGCCAGAGATAGCTTAGAAGACAGAGTCAAAGGGCTCGATTTAGGTGCCGATGATTATGTCATTAAGCCCTTTGATATGAGCGAACTACAGGCTCGCATCCGTGCGGTAGCAAGGCGCAATGCCAACCAGCATACGCCTGAATTAACCAATAATATTGTGTGGCTAAACCCTGCCACACATGAAGCCAAAACCCTCGATCAAGATAATATCTTACTGTCTAACCGTGAGTTCGCTTTACTGCAAACATTGCTTATCCGACCCGGTTCAATTCATTCAAAAAGTGATTTAGAAGAACGTATTTATGCCTGGGGTGAAGAAGTAGAAAGCAATGCGGTAGAGTTTTTAATCCATTGTTTGCGTAAAAAACTGGGTACAGAAACCATTAAAAATGTCAGAGGTGTAGGATGGATGGTGTCAAAAAATGCCCCCGTAACTCGTTAAAAACGCGATTATCTTATTGGATTTCAGCAGCAATTTTGTCTGTTGCGATCATTGCTGCCAGCTTTACTTTTAGCAGTGCTTTTGAAGAAGCCCATGAGCTACAAGATGATGTATTGCAACAAATGGCTGTGCTATTTGACCGTTACTCGCTGACCCCAAACGACAGCAAACTAACCCCGTTAAGCCAAGATCAGTTGGAGTTTCAAGTTTCGGTGCAGTTATTGGGTGACAATCCAGCAAGCAATCCTATAGCGAAAAATATCCTAGCCTTGCCGAGCAATTTAACTGATGGATTTCACACGGTTAATTTAGCCACACAGTCATGGCGAGTATTTGTGCGCACCTTATCATCCTCGCAGCGAATAGCCGTCGCCCAAGAGACCGCCATTCGTGACAACATCGCCTTTGAAACCGCGCTGCATACCCTAATGCCATTGTTAGTATTAATTCCGATTTTATTATTATTACTCGGCTATATTCTAGGTAAAATTCTGAGTCCAATTAGCATTTTAGCCCACGATGTAGACCGTCAAACTGAGCACGATTTACAGTTAATTCCCACTACTCAATTGCCGAGTGAAATTGTGCCCTTTGTTGAGGCGATTAATCGCTTACTCAGCAAAAACAGCCAGGTTATTACTAGCCAAAAGCGCTTTATTGCCGATGCCGCCCATGAACTCCGATCGCCTATCACGGCGCTGTCGTTACAGGCTCAACGTCTTCAGCAGACAGAGTTAACCGACGATGCGCGTCAGAAACTAAATGCATTACAAGCTGGGATCAGTCGCAGTATTCATCTGCTAGAACAACTATTATCGATGGCGCGTCAACAAGACAACAGCATCCAACAACATCAACGAACCTCACTAAAAACAGTATTCACTGAGGTGATTGAAGAGCTATACCCACTTGTGGAAGCGAAAGAGATTGATTTGGGCTTTAGCCAAGATAGCGACGCCCAGCTCAACGCCAACCCTGTCCGTTTAAAAACCTTAATTCACAACCTGATCGACAATGCTATCCGCTATACACCTAGTGGCGGTAAAATTGATTTGAGTATTATTGAAACCGAGCAAGGCATAGAGATGACCATCAAAGATACGGGCCCAGGTATCGCAAATACTGAAGTTCAAAAAGTGTTTGAACCTTTTTATCGCATATTAGGCAGTAATGAATATGGCTCAGGTTTAGGCTTAGCGATTGTGGCGAGTATTGTGCAGCAGATGGATGCAAAAATTAGCTTAACCCTAACAGATCCTGTAAACAACTGCGGGCTTTGCGTGACGGTAAAGTTTCCCCTTTAGGTGCATCAGATGTTGCTTGAAGCCGCATCAACTTATGTTGATGAGGCATACACCAAGGACGACTTAACCTTGGTTTTCTTCACATAAATTACGCCCGGCGGCATAACAACTTGGCTGACGCGGACAAACGGCACCACGCGAACAAATTAACTGGGCATCTTTTTTAATCCCACGTTCAATCCAATTAATGTTCAGAATTTTTGCCACACTGGTGAGATCTTTTTGGATGTGTTTAGGAATAACGATAGAGCCGCCGCCCGTAGCACAAGCCTGTTTCAAATCATGAGCAATCGACTGAGCGTCTTTGCCTTGCGCTTCAATCGCCGGATTTAAATCTATTCCAGCACATAACACATGTGCATTGCCCGCCGAGTCGTCCACTTTAATCGATTCACAGCAATAAATACGTGGTTCATTACCAACATTTAAAATCGATATTTGTGCAGAGGTACCCTCGACTTGCTCGTTAAGCATCCTAAATACAGCCCAATGCTGACAAGGATCTTCCACTAGGCGCATGTTGCCCCAAGGCAAAGGAATACCATTACCGCGATACACAGCTTTTAACTTACCCGGCGCATAGGCATCAAAATAATGCCAATGAGGATAAGGTGATACCACTGTCATGCGGCGCATAGCCACTGAAGCTGACACCTGCAATTGCTTATGCACACTAATCTCATAGCCATGACGATCCAGTAACTGTCGATACGGCACTTTTGGACACAATAAAGCACCGGCAAAGAAGCTTGATTCAAAATCGCGCCATGCATGTAAAATATCTTGTGCATTCAATGTATTGGATTGAGGGACAAGAGCATCATCAAAGTCATCACGGCGACCCGACATCATCACACTCTTTAAGCCATCTTTGTTGTGTAATACACAATGACCTATGTGCACGGCCAAATCATAGCGCAATCTACTGGGTCTGTTTTTCAACATATTACTAATGTAAATAGTCCCCGGCGGCTCAAAAAATGAAGTCACTAACTGCTTAGCACTGACACCCATTTCGTTGATCACTTCTTGTGGAACCCGGTCGATCCATTTAATTTTTAAGCCCATGCCTTTGGCGATATCGATAATATCTTCAGTGGCAAGCGGCATGCGTTTTAAGCCGACCTCTTCGGCGGCGCGCTCTAAATCAGGAAAATGATTTTGATGATGCTCTTGGTGCGCGCGGATGAGTAAATGAGCAAACTGGCGGCCACTAGTGCCGGTTTGCGACAACATTTCAGGAATAGCAATTTGCAGAATGTCATTTGAAAACAAAAAACTCGGCTCCAGCGGCATACCACTAATGCCACCTTTGTTGCCTTTTTCCGGCGTAATGGCTTCATCTTCTGGCACATCATCAAGAAACCATTCCACTTCTTTTTGAAAAACGACCGCAATAACCGCCAACATATCTGCACTCGGAACACGCTTTCCGCGTTCGATCATCGACAAATATGACACTGATGGCGAATTACCTGAATCAACACGTACACAACGAGCTGACAAGTCTTCCATGGTTAAGTTGTTGCGTTTACGCAAGTTTCTTATCTTTGTGCCCAAAAAATGGGTCTTTCGCATTAGGCTTTTTTCATTTCTCATTTTGTATAATTCACACTGTAAAATTTTTATTGTGAAATTGTTTGTAAAAATAGCATAGACTAAAAATCAAGCTGCTAACAGAGCTTAATGATAAACAATAATGACAAAGGTTTCTGACCGACAACAACACGAAGAGGAATAAGGCGATGAATATGTCTACTCAAGCAAGCGCAACAGCCACCCAAAACCTTAACCGCTTCATTGGTGAGCAATTTGTGGCAACGACCAATCCACAGGATCGCAGCACAAATGCAAAAGACTTTTTGGATGCACAATTTCCATTAGCCGAAGGCTCACACCAAGATGTCAGCAGCTATGTTGTTTACTACACCCACTTATTAGCATTTTTGAAAGATGGTTCTCAGTGTGGTTTACAAAATCCATGTCAATTTGTGGCATTGACGGGTCATAAAAGTGAACCGACTTCAGTGGTGTTAAAGAATAATGATACCCATGTTGAGATTAGCTTCGACCGCCAAGGACAAATGGGCACCACAGACCAAGCTAATATTGAAGACATTCAGGTTGCGATTCCAATTAAGAATTTACCTACGCCATACAAACAATGGATTAGCTTAATCCACACAGGCTGTCAGCCAACAGAAGGCAACTGTAAAGTGTTTACCGCTAAAGACGGCAGCGACTACGCACTGCATCAGCGTTAATACGTTAGCGCGATAACACTGCGACCATTTAGCAAAAAAGGCTTGTCCCATTAATAATGCGACAAGCCTTTTTGTTACTTAACCATGTTACTGTGTTGCATCGAGTAAGGTCAGCACGTCTTTATGTCGTCATACTGAGATACAGAGATTACGAGATTATGGCCAAAAGAACCGTGATGTTTGCGAGGTCTGGTTCGCTGGTTCCGTTGGCGTTGGATTTTCCAAGCTTTGAATTTGGGTGACCCTAAATTGCACTGTTTGTTGCGTACTCTCACTCGCTCGGTTACTTAAGCGGCCACTGACGGTCAACGGATAATCCAGTTGTTCTGCAGGTTTTATCGCAATCAAGCTGTCGGTAACGATTTGCAATACTTGCTCTTGAGCATCGTCACTGTGGATACTGATTTGATAAAAAGCCATTTGTTGCGTTTTATTGCGAATTTTGAGCTGATAGCTGTTTTCAACCTGGTCGACGCCCACTTGACGATACAAGGTTTGGCGATCGCGGATCACATTAAGCTGTATATGGCTTAAGTGGCTTAAATCGCTAATGATCAGAATAATCATAATCAATAGTGCACTGGCATAACCGAGAGATTTTAGTGACCACAAACTAGCTTTTGCTTGTCCTGTTAAGGCATTCTCGCTGGTAAAGCTGATTAAATTAGCGGCATAACCAAATTTTTCCATGGTCTGATTACATGCATCAACACAGGCACCACAGTTAATGCATTCGTATTGTAAGCCGTTACGAATATCAATCCCAGTTGGGCAAACATCAACACACAAATTACAGTCTACACAGTCACCTAGCTCCGTTTTTTGTGAACGTTTACGTGGCCCACGAGACTCACCTCTAGCAGCATCATAGCTAACCGTTTTAGTATTGGCGTCAAACATCACCGCTTGAAAACGTGAGTAAGGACAGCAATGCAAACACATCATTTCACGCATCCAGCCGGCATTTAAATAAGTGCAGATGGCAAAAAACCACACCCATGTACCAGTCCAAAAGCCACTGTTTGCGCTAAATATATCAACATACAACTCGCGTGCAGGCATAAAGTAACCAATAAATCCGCAGCCGGTCAGCAAGGCAAACACCATCCACACCGCATGCTTAGTCACTCGTTTACGTACTTTACTCAATGACCATGGGGCTTTATCTAACGCCGCCCGATGATGATGATTACCCTCTACTTTGGCTTCAACCCACATGTAAATAAAGGTCCACGCGGTTTGTGGACACAAAAAACCACACCACACCCGCCCCCAGTAAACAGTAACAAAAAACAGCCCAAAAGCAGCAGCCATAAAAAACCATGCAAATACGGTAAAGTCTTGTGGCCACAAGGTGATATTGAAGAAAAAGAATTGCTGTTCGGTTACATCAAACAGAATGGCTTGCCGGCCTTGGTAATTGATAAATGGGATCAGGAAAAAAATCGCAATCAGTAAAGTATTACTGTGCTGACGCAGTCGTTGAAAAACACCCTTCTGTTCTCGAACATGAATTTTTGTCGACGGCGTAGCAATTTGCACCACTGGGATCCGTTGTGAAACGGCAGCGTTATCGACTGACATAATCGCTGCCGGAGTTTGAGATGATAATTTAGGCATGAAGATATTCCTATAACACAATATTGCCCTGTTATAGCAAAGACTAAGCCAACTCAAGAATCACCTTAATTGCATGATTTTAAACAACTAAAATAAAATCCCCATAAATAAAAATCACGATATATCATCTTTTACGCGATATATCGCGACTTAATAAAGTGAGTAATAAAAATTAGCGCGTAATGGCTAACTTTTTCATCCGAGATCGCAAGGTACTCGCAGGCATATCTAACATTGCAGCAGCACCAGACGGGCCAGAAATACGCCAATGGCTAGCATTTAATACCGTAATAATATGCGCGGCTTCGGCTTGGGCCATGGTTAACGTGCTAGCTGCCAATGGAGGGGCAACCACTGCGGGCAAAGTATTAAACAGTAAATGGCCACTTTGCGATAAAATCATTTCTCGCTCAATCAGGTTTTGTAACTCACGTACGTTACCTGGCCAAGCATATTGCTGTAAGTTCTTCAGCCCTTTAGCACTCACTTTAGTGATTTTTTTTCCAAGCTTTTTACTCAGTGATGTGACTAAATCACTGACCAATTGTGGAATATCTTCACGGCGCTCTCGTAAAGGAGGCACGGTAATTGGAAATACGTTCAGGCGGTAATATAAGTCCATGCGAAACAAGCCCTGTTCTACTCGTGCGGCTAAATCGTGATGGGTGGCAGCAACTAAGCGAATATTAACCTTAATGGTTTCACTACTGCCAACACGCTCGAAGCTTTGCTCTTGAATCACTCGCAACAATTTAGATTGTGCCGATAAACTTAGCTCGGCAATTTCATCTAAAAATAAGGTGCCATTATTGGCTAATTCAAATCGGCCTTTGCGACGCGCTGTGGCACCAGTAAATGCGCCTTTTTCATGCCCAAACAGCTCACTTTCTAGCAAGGCCGTCGAAAATGCAGCGCAGTTAACACTTACCATAGGCTGGTCTTTACGATGACTTAGCCTATGTAAGTTACGCGCAACTAACTCTTTGCCGGTGCCGTTTTCACCACAAATTAATACCGTACTGTCGGTATTTGCGACTAAGTGGATCTGTTGAATGAGTTGATTGATAGATTGGCTGTTACCCGATATTCCTGAGGCGCCTTGCTGACCTTGAAGCTCAGTGAGTAAGTATTGATTTTCTGATGCTAAACGTTCTGACAAAGCCTGCACTTGTGCCAATGCTTGTCTCAATGATTGCTCGGTATGTTTTTGCATGCTTACATCACGAAATATCGCGATAACACCGACGAGTTGTTGCTGATCATATACTGGGGTTGAACTGTAATACACTGGAAAGCTGCTGCCATCTTTACGCCAAAATACATCGTCGGTCACTTGCCGAGGGATAGCATCATGTAAGGTGCGATAAATAGGGCAATCATGCTGAGGATAATGACTGCCATCTGCATGACTATGATGATGACAGTCATGAATATTTCTGCCAATTAATTCGGCACTTTTCCAGCCGGTCATTTGTTCTGCCGCGGGGTTGATAAATACTGCATTACCCGCTAAATCAAAACCATATACACCCTCTGTCATGGCATTAAGCAATAGAGTATTTTCGGGTAGAAAATGATCAGAGCCAATATAGTCAGTGGTTGTAGAGTCAGTCATAGTCAATCTTAAGGTTACCAATGCATATGCTCATTATAACCATTGCAAAACATAAGTCGCGAAATATCACGACTTTGAATATCCAAAACAATAATGACTTATTTTCGTGTTATTCACGACTCATCAAGATAATGAGAAACTGATTTACGCTCTTTTTATTTTAAGGTCGATATTATCGTCGTCAGCCCAAAAACCCAGCAGCATCAGTCGTCAATATTAACAAAGGTACTCTGTGACTTTCGCGTTTGTGTCATGTCGATCATCATCTGGCTGGCGATTGAAAAAATACAGTAGCCTAGAAAATAATAGAAACCGATTTCAAACTGAGATTGAGTCTTAAGCATATCGCCCATACCGGCTGAAGCATTACCTGCCATGTAGGTCACGATAATAGCAACCACAAAAACATCGGCCATAGACCATTTGCCGATAGCGCCAATCATACTGTTAAGCTGTTGTTTGATTCGCTGGGGCACTGGCAGTAGTAATATCAGCATAGTGATTAACTTCACTGCGGGGATCACAATACTAAATAACCCCACTAACATGGCGACGATTAGATTATGAGACTGGTACAGAGCCACTATAGTATCTATGATACTGCGGCTATTGCGAAACACCTCCACCTCTCCCTCAAGTGTATCTAGGCCAAACAGACTGGCCGCAACATCGAGTATTCCACGGGTATTAGCACGAGAATCTTCGGTGAGGTTTTGGGTTAACATGTCTTTACCCGTATCAAGCAACTGTGACTTTTCAATCGTTCCTGTCATCGTTAACATGGGCTCTGTTACACCGGGAATGAGTAATATTAACGATATCAATACTAAACTAATCGATAAATACACTTTCATGAACACCTCGGTTAATAATTTGTAGCAAAACAAATGGTCGTATTTTACTGCGATAATGATGTATTTTGAGTATGCTAGGTTATGATGTCATATTGTTCATATGATTAGCCATTATGTTGCAACCCGCTCTACTGTCTAATAATGAGGCGAATACATGCCAATGTTCCGGTTTACGACATACTTACTCTGGTTAACTTATATTATTTCAGCATCAGTGACTGCGGCAACCTTAACGGTTGATGTTACCGATGCTCAAGGTAATATGCTCAGTGATAGCGTGGTAGAACTTATTTCGACTGCGCCACTTGAAGCAACCTCGACAACAGAAATAACACTGCCTGCTACAACCCATTACGAAATGCGTCAACAAGATCGCGTATTTTACCCTTTTGTGTTAGCTGTGCCACAAGGGGCAAATGTTGATTTTCCTAATTTAGATCGTACTCGACACCATGTTTATTCCTTTTCTGAAGCCAAACAATTTGAGCTAAAATTATACGTAGGCACGACCGCAGATCCGATTACCTTTGATAAAGCGGGTCTAGTCGCTATCGGCTGTAATATCCATGACTATATGCAAGCCTTTATTTACGTTGCTAAAAGTCCTTACTTCTCGGTAAGTGATGCGTCGGGAAAAATACAATTAACGGATGTACCGCCAGGTGAATATCAAGTTAAGATTTGGCATCCTTGGCAAATTGTTGCACCAGCATCATCTTCGATTATCCTTAATGATGGCGCCAATCAATTAGCGCTTAGTGTCGATATAGAACACCAAAATAAACCATCATCGCCACCTAGCGGATTTGGTGCTTCTGATCATGCCAGCCATATGATGGGACAACATGCCAAATAGTTTTCGCAGCAGATTAATCATTGCATTTTTACTCATATTAACTTTAATGCAGTTAACTACTGCCTTGTTTGTGTTAAGCGCAACTCAACGAGATTTCCGCCAACAACAAACTCAAAATCTTAAAATTGGCTCTAACGTTTTTGTCGAAATGTTGTCAAATCGCAACAAGCAGCTTAACCAAAGTTTGTCATTATTAAGTGCTGACTTTGGCTTTAAGCGCGCGGTCGCGACCGGCGAGCAAGATACAATATCATCCGTTTTAGCGAACCACGGCCGTCGGATTAATGCCGATGCCGCTATTCTACTCTCTCCGCAGGGAACCCTGCTGTCATCTAGTTTACAAGGCCTGACTAAAGCGAATATTGATGAGTTATTTGCATTAACAAAAAATCGCTCAACCACGTTCGAAATTTTTAATTATGATCACAGTAGCTACCAATTTGTTTTGCAGCCCGTTAAAGCACCTACATTAATCGCTTGGGTTGGTATGGGCTTTGCGATGGATAAAAACGTCGCCGACCAAGCAAAAACCATTACCGGGATCGATATTAGTTTCATTAACCAGTCGGCTGACAGAGTTGAAATAGTCTCCACCCTGCCAACCGCTCAGCAACAAGATGTTTTAGCGCAGATGGATCAATTAGACCAAACTATCGATGTGGTCAGCGACGACGTCCCACTGGGCTATTTATCTACCACCATTGCATTAGACAACAATAGCGATAATCAATTAGCGGTATTACACCAATCGAATATTAAGTGGCAGCAAAATTACGATGCATTACGCAATAACATGTTACTTGTATTTGCGATAACCTGTTTACTGGCCTTTATGATTGCAGCCTGGTTTGCTGGCGGCTTAACCAAACCTATTTATGGATTGGTTAATTTTGCCCGCAAAGTGGGCCAAGGCGAAAATCCTCCGCCAATTAAAGGTGCTCCCGCAGAGTTACAAGTATTAGCCAACACCCTATCGATAATGCGTGAAAATATTGAGTCACGCAAAAATGACTTAGTGTACCAGTCACAGCACGATAACCTCACAGGCTTGTATAACCGCGTAGCAGCTAAACAACTCCTTAGTCAGCTGCTAAGCAAAATGCATGGCAACTTAGTGATGATAGACATCAAAAACTTTCGTCATTTGAATAACATTATTGGCTTTGCCAATGCCGATGATCTGTTGGTATTGTTTGCCAGTCGCTTAGAAAGCTTATCTCCAACAGCACAGTTAATATCGCGCTTAGATGGCGACTCGTTTTTATTGTTATTCCAACCTGGTATTGATGAGCAACAGCTTGATAATTATTTACGCTTATTAACTCAACCCTTTGCCATTCAAGGATCAAAAATCACAGTCAACGTTCGCGTAGGGATGGTAGATTTATCCCGAGGCTATGACAGTAATGATATCGATACCTTGATTCGCCATGCTGAAATTGCCTTAAACCAAGCCCGCATGGAATCATTAAGTATTGCCACTTATCAACAAGGCGAAGATGAGCGCTATCTGCGTGAATTAATGATCATCCGCGATTTACCGATAGCCCTAAGTCAAGGGCAACTGCATTTAGTGTTTCAGCCCAAAGTTGATATTCAGACGAATCATTGCCATGGAGCAGAAACCCTGATCCGTTGGCTGCATCCTGAATTAGGGTTTATTCCACCGGATGAATTTATTCGCTTAGCTGAAAACTCAGGTAATATCTCGATTATTAGCGAGTGGGTGCTCAATACCACCATAAAACAGCTAGCCAAATGGCAGCAACAAGGTATTTCACTTACGGTCGCGATAAATTTATCCGCCCACGACTTAACCAATCCTCAGCTACCACTGGACATTGAACAATTACTCATTAGCAATGATTTACCCATTACCGCCCTATCGATAGAGGTCACTGAAGGTGCGGTGATGAAGGATGCGCAAACGGTGATTGCGGTTTTGCAGCAATTTCGCAATATCGGTATATCGATTGCCATCGACGACTTTGGCACAGGACACTCTTCATTAGCCTATTTGAAATTATTACCGGTCAATGAAGTGAAGATTGATCGCAGTTTTATTAAAGATATTCATACCGATGCCACTGATTTAATGATCGTTGATACTAGCATTAGGTTAATTAAGGGACTTAACTTATCCGTAGTGGCTGAAGGCGTAGAATCCGCAGAAGGAATCGATATTTTGCGCAAGCTTAATTGTGATATAATTCAAGGCTATGTGTATTCTAAGCCATTAAAAGCGGATGATTTTATTGTATGGTTTCAACAATTCAATCAATCTAATGTCCCATTCTAATGAAGATACGGTGCGCTAATGTATCAAATCATATGCATTATATTATCCGGGCTATTAAGCCTAATCGTGACGCAGGCCCAAGCTGATACGAGCAAAATTATCGCCACTGGCGGCGCAACCACTATTGAAGGTAGTGCCGGAGGTGGCATAGTACCTTGGGCGGTAATTAATGGTTATGCAAGCTCTGATCAATGGTCTTTAACCGCGATGAACTCCGCCGTTTACGTTGACGACTTTACCCTACATTCTATGGGAGCATCGTTAAGCATTGATAATCGCTTTGAACTGAGTATTGCCAAACAAACTTTTGATTTAGACACTCTGGGCGGCAAACTAGGCCAAGATATTGTAGGCATAAAATACAAACTGGCTGGTGAAGTACTCTATACCGCAATGCCGCAAATCAGCTTAGGATTACAGTACAAACGTGTTGACGACTTTGCCTTACCACAAGCGGTGGGAGCAAGAGATGATTGGGGGTTAGATGTGTATTTGGCCGCTAGCAAGGTCTATTTTGAAGCCATTGCAGGCCGTAACCTTGTAACCAACCTAACCCTGAGAGCCACCAAAGCAAACCAAACAGGTTTACTCGGATTTGGCACTGCAACCAACAACGATTACACCTTACAAGCCGAAGCTTCTATTGCGGTGTTATTAACTGATAATATTGCTCTGGGTTATGAGTACAAACAAAAACCAGATGAGTTGAGTTTTGCGCAAGAGCAAGATTGGCAAGATATTTTTGTCGCCTGGTTTGTTAATAAACACCTTTCGGTTGTCGGCGCATATGTCGATTTAGGCAGTATTGCCGGATTTAAGCAGCAACAAGGGTGGTATTTATCCGTAGAGGGAACACTGTAATGCTGAATGCTTTTAAACATCATCTACTGGTATTGGGCGCACTGTTATTACTGTCTACTGGCTGCGCAAGCCAACCAACAAGCCTTTACCAGCAGCTGGGGGGGAACAAAGGCATCAGTATGATCACCGACGATTTCCTGGTTAATTTGTCCCAAGACAAACGCCTCTTGCATCACTTTGAACAAACCGACATCAGTGTTTTTCGTCAACGGCTGATTGAGCATTTATGTGTTGTCACTGGCGGTGAGTGTCTTTATCAAGGAGCATCTATGTATGATGCCCATATCGGACTGCACATTAGCCAAGCCGACTTTGATGCCTTAGTGGGCCATTTGATTGAAGCCCTTAAACAACAGCATATTCCTATCGCAACACGTAATGCGCTTCTAGCTAAGTTAGCACCCATGTACCAACAGATTATTGGCCATTAGTTATTGCTATTCACTCACAGGGCTTTACTGGCATTTAGTAAAAAGGGCTAGGATCGACATCGAGCATACTTGGCGATACGCCTCGCTCAATATTTAACTCAGATTTAAGTAAATCCACCATAGTCACTTCGGTATAGTGCTTATGCTTGATTGAATAAAAGCACTTAACGATAGGATGCAAGGCATCGCGACCTTTAGCATCCCATACAATTCCTACACGCAGGTCCGATAGCTGTACTAATGAACCGACAGGGTAAATACCCACGCAGCGGATGAACTCATATACCAGTTTTTGATCAAGATGAAATGGTGTCAAGCTGATCAATATTTTAAATGCTGCCGCGGGGCTCATGGCTTCTTTGTAACAACGAGCAGCAGTTAACGCATCGAAAATATCTACAATACAACTCATTCGCCCATGCTGAGGAAGTTGCTCATCTTTGAGGCCATTAGGATAACCGCGGCCATCAAGCTTTTCATGATGCATTAAGCACACATCTTTACTCACTTGTGACAGCCCTGTTGTTTCATTCATGATTTCAATTGCATAAAATTGATGCAATTTCATGTGTTCAAATTCTTCTGGGGTCAGCTTACCTGGTTTGTGTAATATTTCGTTATCAACTTTAATTTTGCCGATATCATGTAAAATCCCCCCAACCGCCATTTGCTTAAGCAATTCGCGGTCAAGCTTAAGGTGCTTGCCAAAGGTGACGAGCAAAAAGGCAACATTGATAGAGTGTTCAAGTAAGTAAGCATCTTTGCTACGCAGTGCTGAGATACACTTAAATGCGTCGGCATCATCCATAACCGACTCAATCATTTTATCAGCAACATCTTCAAATTGACCCACTTCGATAGCTTTACCTTCGAAGGTTTCAGACATTACTTTTTTGATAAGCCCCTTGGCTTCAGCAAGTAACTTTTTAGCTTGCCCTCGCTGACCATCTCGAGTGACCGTCGCTTTACGCATTAATAGGCTGCTAGCAGAGCTTGCTCTTTCTGCTTTTTTTAATCCACAGGTGTCTGAAGAGCGTTCAATATCAACCCACACCAATGCAATATTGTTGGCTTTAAGTTTGACAATTGCATCACGGTATTTAATTTGTCCGGGATTACGGATGGCTACTTTACCGTTCTGATGATCTATCGCGGTAACAAACATGCCTAAAGCAAGTTTATCGATAGGGACTTTAATGACATTGCTTGATTCGGCAGAATCATTCATTGTACAAATTACTCCGGGAGACGAAACTAAAAAACGAAATCTGACTTGCAATTTCTAGTGATATTTTGAACTACTTTACTCAATTCAGCTAATTTTTACTTCAGATCATCACACAAATATCGATGGTACCTTAACAATGACTCGACGAGATGTTCGACATTGCTTTTCATTCTATAACGATCCAATAACACTAGCCAATAGCTGAATTCTTTAACATAGTTACCTAACAGACGCATTACCAAAATCTCATGGCTATATTAGCAATTCAGATCACACACTTTAATCTTGCTAATTGACACTTTTTCATCTGTTTATTAACGTTAACGCTTATGTTGATGTACGAGAGGCACAGATTGAAAGGTCACTTTTTTTCACCACAATTTAGCGAGTTGATCTCTAAGCTCGAACAACTTCGCAGCATACCGATCTGTGACCCTATAGTGCAACTGTCAGTCGATGCTCCAGCATTGCCATTAATCTCTTGGTTAAGTGCCCAAACCGTATACCCTAAAATTTATTGGCATGGCCGTGATAGAAATGAAGATGTCGCCGCTATAGGTTCATGTAAGGCATTTTATTTTGCCGACCAAGTCGACGACAATGCCTTAGCGCAAATCTATCAGCAACAGCGTAACAAAACCAATCACCAAGACATTCGCTATTACGGCGGTTTAGCGTTCGATCGCACGGTAGAATGTTGGCCTGAATTTGGCCGTGCACACTTTATATTACCTAGAATAGAATTACGCCGAAGCGGTCATAAGGTTAGGATATTAGTAAACCTTAATTTTGAGAATGGAAATGCTGAAGACGAAATCCAAGCTGCACTTGATACTATCGCAATGGTGCAAAAACCTGCTCCCTTGTCACCACCGAATAAACTCATGTTAATGGGTCGAAGTGATTTACCTAATTTTGCCCGTTGGAAGGAATTAGTTGAACAGGTCACCCAAGCTAATTTTATCAAATCGACCCCCAAAGTCGTCTTATCACGCCACAGCCAAATTGATGTAAATGACCATATTGACCCTTGGACTGTTTTAGCCTGTTGGCAAGGGCGTAATCCAAATAGCTTTCAATTTGGCTTTCAATTTAGCCCTGAACGCGCATTTATATCTTGTTCACCCGAACGGTTATATTTACGCCGCCAACAGGAACTGTTTACCGAAGCATTAGCCGGAACAACAGTGCGAGGGCTTAATCCTGATGAGGATGCATTACTGGCTCAAGCGCTATTAGATGATATTAAAAATAGCCATGAGAATCAGTTAGTTAGAGAGCATATTGTCAATGTACTCACACCATTAAGTCAGTATGTGGGCGCCGACGAGCAACCTAAAATATTTAAGCTTGATCATATTCAACATTTACATCGCGCTATTCGAGCACAGTTAAAACCAGGCATTAGTGATTTTGAATTATTACGGGCGCTGCATCCTACTCCTGCCGTAGGAGGTTTACCTCGCGAGGCGGCATTAAACTTTATTCGCCAGCGAGAAGGTTACGCTAGAGGTTGGTATGCTGGAGCTTGTGGTTATTTAAATCACCATGAATCAGAGTTTTCTGTTGCAATCCGCAGCGCTTTAATTGAACCCAGAAGAATCAACTTGTTTGCCGGAGCAGGTATTGTTGCGGGGTCAAATCCTGAAGCTGAGTGGCAAGAGCTGGAAAACAAATTAGCGACAGTATTGTCTATATTAATCGATTTTTAATATTCCTAAGCTGACTCCAACGATGCTTGCTCGCCATGACTAGGCCTTTCGCTTGTACAAAACCCATGCTATTATCCCGCCCCCATGATTGCTGACCGCCATGAATGCGCTTAAAAAGGTTAATTAAGTGGTGTATTTATCAGCAAACACGACCAATAAACTATAATGATAATATTCTCTATAACAGGTATTAACTTATCGGCTTAACTCAGGCTATATAGTCTCGTTAACGCCAGTAAATACTGTTAACTAATTAATAGCGGGTTCCCTCACCCCGCGCTAACCCAATTAAAAAGGCCACAATATGTTGACGTTAACCCAGGCGAAATATCGCCGAGCACTGATGCTATTAGTCAGTTTCCATATCTTAATTATTTGCGCAAGCAACTATCTTGTTCAGTTACCATTTCAGCTGTTTAGCTACCACACCACTTGGGGTGCATTTAGCTTTCCATTTGTCTATCTCGCCACCGACCTAACCGTAAGAATTTTTGGCCAACAAGCTGCTAGAGGCATTATTCTTAAAGCCATGATACCGTCACTTGTGGTGTCGTATTTAGTCGGGGTATTGTTTCACCAAGGTCAATTACAAGCATTTGGTGCATTAATCGAGTGGAACAGCTTTGTGTTTCGCATCGCCTTTGCCAGCTTTGTGGCGTACTTGATTGGCCAGCTAATGGACATCACTGTATTTGCTAAATTACGTCAGGCCAAAGCTTGGTGGGTTGCCCCAGCAGCTTCAACATTAGTGGGTAACTTAGTCGATACCTTAGTGTTTTTCAGTATCGCGTTTTATGCTTCCAGTGATGTATTTATGGCCACACATTGGCCAGAAATTGCTAGCGTTGATTACGCCTTTAAATTGATCGTGAGCTTAGGATTGTTTTTACCGGCTTATGGGGTGTTATTGAAGGTACTACAAGATAAAATTTTATTAAATGACATCACGACTGATGACGACATTATTATTCATGCATCAAAGTAATCGTTATTAGGATAGGTGAATAAGCAAAAAGCATCGTCAGCTCAATTACAGTGCCGCCGATGCTTTACTTATTTAATATGCTCAGTTTTTATCACATACGATGACAGTATTGTTGTTCTAAACAATATTCCACAGATTATCATCAGCACATTAATCGCAAGATGCGCCTCGCGTTCCAGTAACGTTCATCTAAGCGTGAACAATAACAATCAGACTAACACCAACCTCTAATACCAGAATAAGCGCCAAACTGTTTTATTTTACAAAATACATTTACATACAAGTAATAAAGCATAAACATTTTAATAAAAACAATAGCTTATTATTTTATGTGCTTAATTGAATGTAAAGATGCGATATATTACCTTAAATGCTTGCAAACACTAATGAGAATGATTATTATTAACTCGCGTTCCAAAACTCGGTTTAGTGATTAAAGACTTCATCACCTTTAATCACTTTTCAGAGTTCGCAAGCACGACATTGCTCATACACTCTTTGTGGCCGGATTCATCATCCGGCTTTTTTTTAGCTGTTTTCTTATTGTGCTTTTTCACCAAAATGTAAGCCTTCATAAGGCCCAAGTTGCTGATCATCTTTTGCCTTGTGGTAAAGACCAATGGTAAATATGGTGCCCTTACCTACTGTCGAATTCACTTCAATCGTACCACCAAGCCGTTTAATGATCCCATAGCTCAACGAGAGACCTAAACCGGTACCATCTTTACGTGTGGTATAAAATGGGTCAAAAATACGACTCAAATCTTCTTTATTAATCCCCACTCCCTCGTCTTCAACTTCAATTTTAACGCCAATCGTTTTGCCATCTTCTAGCCAGTCATATGTTCGTAGCCAAATTCGGCCTTTGTTTTCAATCGCATGAGCGGCATTAACCATTAAGTTAATCAGTACTTGTAACAGCTGGGGACGATTGACTTCAACATCACCTGTGGCAGTGAAATCTTTGATCAGTGTGACCTCTTGTTGTTCAATGGAATGGCGGGCTAACAACAGCATCTCTTCAACAATTTGCGTCACTGGTTGCGATGTTATGGGGGCATTGAACTCACCTGGACGGCTGTATTGCAGTAGGCTTCGTATAATTGTAGTGATCCGGCCCACTTGCTGGAGCACTAACTCGATCTCTTCTTCGACTACGGCAGCATTATCACCAAGTTCATATTTTAACAGCTCCATATTGCCCAAAATTACCGCGGTAGGATTATTAATTTCATGGGCGATACCTGCGATGAGCTCTCCTAATGCGGTAAGTTTTTCATTGGTGACCAACTGTTGTCTGGTCGCATGCAATAACGCCACATTACGCTCGAGCTCCTCCGTTTTATCTTGCAAGCTACGAGTACGCTGCTCAACTTTAATTTCAAGTTGCTCTGCAGCAGATTGAATTTGGGCATTACGTCGCTGTAATTGATCCAACATATTGTCAAATTGTTCGGCTAAATGTGCCAGTTCATTATCACCATTGATGTCTAATTTACCGATCCTGATATTGCGCCCAGATTGCACCGCAGTAACCACTTGGTGAATATACTCAATTGGCTGTAATAAGCTGTTTGCTCCCCGGTACACTAGAAAACCTGAAATCAATAACACAAACACTAAAATGGTACCGAGCTCGATAATATTGAGTAAATAATTATGCAGAAAAGGAGACTCAGAAAAGCCCACATAAACCATCCCAATCCGTTTACCGCGCACATCTTGTAAAGGTAAATAACCAGAGATGTACCAATCATTGAGAACAAAGGCACGATTTATCCATGTTTGACCTTCAACCAGTACTTGTTGATACACTTCATTAGACACCAGCGTACCTAATGCCCTATTGGGTTTATTCGGGTCTTTGGGAAATTGCTCCATCGGCACATTAGTACTAATCCGAATATTATCCAGAAAAAGGGTCACGGTACCGATTGAGCGTTCTGGTAATGTGCCTTTGCCGTACACTAAGTCACGAATATTATCGACGATGGCAGTATTGCGGTTAAACAACATACCACCATCTAAATACCAAAATACATTACCCGACTGGTCGGCTATCGGTAATAAGGTTCGGCTTAATAAACCACGTGTTTCGATATTTTGTAGAGGCTGTTTGGCATGTAATGTGGGAATTAAGCTAATGTTAGCTTGGGTTGCTAGACTTGAATTAATTCTTTCGAGACGTTTAGCTGACAGCACCATCAAACCAGAAAAAGCCTTCTGTTGAGTTTGGTGCAACATCAAACGTAAGTCGGGATCCGCGGCAGCATCTGCGACACGAATTAACCTTAGAAAGTCTAATCCTGATGCTTTTTGCTGCTGTTCTAATAGTATATTTAGCGCACTAATAACCTTGGGATCAGCTTGCTGCTGACTGTGTTGTAGTAACCTAAATGCATGTTGAAAATCCCATGATTTACTGATCGACTCTAAACTGTCTTGTTGGCGTTCCTGCACTTGCATCAAGGTACTATTAGCGACAACTAAATCAGCCTTTACCTTCATAAACAATTGTTTGCCCGTGTATATTACATTCCAATATATGGTTATAAAAACTAAGCTAACTAGGGTTAATACAATAGGCAGAGATGTCAGAAATAAGATCCGATAACGTACTTTGGCTTGCATTTGCTGCCAACTAATACCGAAAACTCGTGTAAAAAAACCCTTCGAATTCGGCACGTTTATGTTTCCTCGTGACCTTCTTCGGCGTGATTCAACCAATCTTTAAATTTTCGATCTAATGTTTTTCGCGACACACCTAAATCGCGGGCAGCAGCAGATTTATTGCCGTTATGATTATCAACAACCTTTGTGACATGTTGTTTTTCAACTTCTTTCAATGGCCAATTAAGCGGGTAACCCATGGCATCGTTGACCATAACTGACGCAGGTTTTTTCCAATATTCAGCAGGGGGTTTGCCTAATAAAATACACCGTTCAATCATATTACGTAGCTCGCGAATGTTACCAGGCCAATCATGTTGCTGCAGCACTTGCAGATCTTCGTGGCTCCAAATAACGTCTTTAATACCCAATTCTTGTGACAATTGTAAGGTAAAATAATGGGTAAGTTCAGCAACATCATCAGGGCGAGATCGCAAAGATGGAATAACAATATTTAATACATTCAAACGGTAAAATAGGTCGCGCCTAAAACGTCCCGCCTCAACCTCATCGATTAATAAACGATTAGTTGCCGCGATAACGCGCACATTAATATCCACTTCTTTTTCGCTTCCAACTGGACGAATCGCACGCTGTTCAAGCACTCTTAATAATGCCGTTTGCATATTCATTGGCATTTCGCCAATTTCATCCAAGAATATTGTGCCACCCGAGGCATAACTAAATAAGCCTTCACGATTACCTTTGGCCCCTGTAAATGCGCCTGCAGTATGGCCAAACAACTCACTGGCCAACAGATCTGGGGCTATTGCACCACAGTTCACCGGCACAAATGCACCACTTCGACCACTAAGCAGATGTAGCTGTCTGGCCACCAGCTCTTTACCCGTTCCAGACTCGCCTTCAATTAACACCACAGCGTTCGTCGGGGCGATGCGTTCAATCACTTCTTTAACATCGCGAATAGCTTCACTGTTACCGATAATAGTCGATGATTGACCGTGCGATAATTCACGCTTTAGCATAAAATTCTCACGCTTAAGCAAACGTTTTTCGATACAACGATCAACGGCAGTGATCATCTGCTCTAAATGAAACGGTTTCATAATAAAGTCACACGCACCCGCACGTAATGCTTTGATTGCCACATCCATATCGGCGTAACCAGTCATAAAAATAATATCGGATTGGTGCTCGGGATCATTAAGCGCTTCATGCCATTCAATACCCGATCTATCAGGCAAGCGAATATCCACAATCAATAAATCGAAATGACCATGACTGCGTAACTCTTCAGCTTGAGCAATTGAAGAAGCGGTTTCAACCAAGGCAAACTTTTTAGCCAAGGCTTTCATCAAAAAACTGCGCATACCGGGTTCATCATCAACAATGAGTACTGACATTGTGGTCTTTGCTACTGGGCTGGCATGTTCATTTGGACTCATAAATGGACTCTTATATGGACGCTTTGGCAAGCTTTGTAATACTGTATCACTGAATTCAAATCACTTGGTCACTATGAACCATAGAAAGGTGATCATGGGACAATTTGTCTAATATAAATAACCATAGCTTGGGAGCAAGTTCACAGTTTCGATTTTATGCGTGAACAGTATTTGCATTAAAGTACTTTGGCATTTAACTTGCTTATTACGTTGGGAATTAGTTATTTCCTAATGCATTTAATTTTTTAGTTAGGGCTTGTTGATCTTTCGAGATGAATTTTTACGCAGTTTATAGCCATTTCTCCGAGGCGAAGCTTATAGCATGTGATCATTCTACATGAACAAGCGGTCAAGTAATAGAAAGTGGCTACAAGTGCTGCCCGAAGGGTTCCACTTAAGCGTGTGACGCCTTTGCAAGTAGAAGTCTTTGTTGCAAATTATTCGCTTAGAAGGCTAGGCGTCATAACTTGCTCTGCGATTTTGATACAAGGTGCGACACGGTTTACGTTTAAAAATTTTGATAATCAAAGATCAACAGACCAAAATATGAATATCATAACGATTAATATATCAAGGAGCGGCAATGTTAAAACTCAAAGCAAGCATTAGTATTCTGATAGCAGCATCGGTACTTAGTGGAGCGATGTTTAGCCCTACTGCACTGGCAAATGAAGTGATTAAGTTAGCAACCACAACCAGTACTGAAAACTCAGGCCTACTGGGGGCACTGTTACCTAAGTTTGAAGCTGAATCAGGTTATACTGTTCAAGTTATTGCAACGGGTACAGGTAAAGCATTAAAACTTGCCAGCCAAGGAGATGTTGACGTTGTGATGACTCACGCCCCAGATGCTGAAGCGAAATTTATCGCCGATGGCGATGGTATTGAACCGCGCGGCATTATGGAAAATGATTTCGTGGTATTAGGACCTAAAAATGATCCTGCGGCAGTAAAGTCTAGCAAATTAGTCACTGAAGCCTTCAGTAAAATTGCCCAAAGTAACAGTAAATTTGTTTCTCGCGGTGATAACTCTGGTACCCACATGAAAGAATTAATCATTTGGAAAGATGCCGGCATTACACCAGACTTCGCAGGTTATACCTCTGTAGGCCAAGGCATGGGCAAAACGTTATTAATGGCGGATGAATTACAAGCTTATACATTAACCGATCGTGGAACGTATATTGCTTATAAAGCTAAGCTCGATCTCAGTATTAGCTTTGAAGGTGGCGATAAATTAGCTAACCCTTATCAGATCATGTTAATTAACCCAGCAAAATACCCAGACTTAAATCATAAGGGTGCCAGAGCATTGAGCGATTGGTTTATTAGTCCTGCAACACAAACTATGATTAACAATTATAAAGTGCAAGGAGAGCAATTGTTTAAGGCAACCTATAAAAAATGAGTGATGGCTGGTTAGTACTATTGCAGCAAGCATTTAGCTTGCTGCTCTCTTTTGACCCTCATGTTTGGGCCATTATTAATATTTCTTTTTCAGTGTCTTTTGCTGCACTATTGATCACGATTATTCCCTCTATTATTTTAGGTTTTATCCTTGCTTTTAGCCACTTTAGAGGTCGTTGGATTGTCACTAACTTAGTGCAAACTTTACAATCCATTCCTACCGTTGTAATCGGTTTATTAGTCTATTTGTTGCTAACCCGTAATGGCGCTTTAGGTGATTTAAAGTGGCTATTTACTCAAAAAGGCATGATTCTAGGTCAAATGCTAATTTGCGCCCCGGTATTGATAGCATTATCACAAGCAGCATTTTCGAGTGTCGATCGTCGAGCTTGGGAAACATCACGAACCTTAGGAGCATCCTGGTTACTCGCAGTGTGGACTTTATGCCGAGAATTACGGGTGCCACTCTTACTCGCTATTATCGCTGGTTTCAGTCGAATTTTAACTGAAGTGGGTTGCTCTATGATGGTCGGTGGCAATATTATGAATGTCACTCGTAATATCCCTACGGCTATCGCCCTCGAAACGAGCAAAGGCGATTTTGCCCAAGCAATTGCCTTAGGACTGGTGTTACTCATATTAGCCTTAGTGTTAAATTTCATCTTGGGTTCATTGCGAGGCAAAGCCGTCCCAAGGAGCCATTAAAATGTCGTTAGCGAATAACACTGTTAAATACCCAGTCAGTATTGAAGCTAAAGATGTCATGATTAAATTTAATCAAAAGATGTTATTTTGTGCTGATAGACTTAGCTTTAGTCAGGGTGATGTCATTTATCTGCAAGGTGATAATGGCTCAGGTAAATCAACCTTGATGAAGTTACTTGCTGGATTACAGTCCCCTACTAAGGGCCAAATTGAGAGTCATGGCTTTGTGCCCACACCTTGGTGGCGAACTCCGTCGCTTTTAGGTAAAGCAGTCTATTTGCATCAGCATCCTTACCTGTTTGAGGGGTCTGTCAAATACAACTTAACTTATGCCTTAGCTCAACTGTCGTTATCGTCAGAACAACGAAAAAAACGCATTAGCCAAGCGATTCATATGTCTCAATTAACTGACTTGCTTAACCACCATGCCAGTGACTTATCTGGCGGAGAGCGACAACGCCTTGCCATCGCAAGAGCCTGGATCGCTCAACCAAAACTATTAATGCTCGATGAACCGATTTCGAATATGGATAAACACTCGCAGAGTTTAGTGCTTGCGATGATTAATCAATTAAAACAAGATGGCACAGGACTATTAATCAGTAGCCATCAAACCTGTGGCCTGACGGCGTTATGTCATCAATATTGGCACATCAAACAACATACCATTCATACCAGCATGCATGTTCCTACAGTAGGAGAAGTGCATCAGGCTAATACAACGGAATTACATTATGGCACCACAAATTGACGCAGTAATTTTAGCTGGCGGCATGGCTAGGCGCATGGGTGGCAATGACAAAGGCTTAGTGAGTCTTAATGGCCAAGCCATGATTTGCCATACAATTGATAAGCTAAAAAGCCAAGTCGATGGCATTATGATTAATGCTAACCGTAATCAAGAGCAGTATGAACAATGGGGTTACAAAGTCTTTAGCGACCAAGATAGTGGTTATCTAGGGCCGCTTGCTGGAATGGTCACCGCATTAAAGCAAACTGAAGCAGATTATCTTCTGGTCGTGCCTTGTGATTGCCCAATGTTACCTGATGACTTAGTCGTAAGGTTATTAGCGGCTTTAGAGCAACAGCAAGCCGACCTTGCTATTGCAAGTGATGGTGAGTATGAACAACCCGTAGTGTTATTGCTAAAACCACATCTGGCGACATCGATGCAAGCTTTCTTAGATGGAGGCGATCGCAAAATTTTCTTATGGTACAGCCAGCATAAAGTGGCAGTAGAAAGTTTTGCCGATCAACCCAATGCATTCATTAATATCAACACGCTAGAACAAAAAAATAAAGTAGAAGAAAAAATCGCTAAGTAATTCAGTAGAGGTACTTCATGACAACATTATTTACCAATCCATTGCCAATCCCCGTTTTAGGTTTTTGTGCATACAGCGGCACGGGAAAAACGACCTTACTGAAACAACTTATTCCGTTATTGAATCAGCGTGGTTTACGTTTGGCAGTCATAAAACATGCTCACCATAATTTTGATGTCGATATTCCAGGTAAAGACAGTTTCGAAATGCGTAAAGCAGGAGCAAAACAAGTCTTAGTGGCGTCGAATATGCGTTGGGCGTTAATGACCGAAGATCCGCTCGATGATGATCCCCAGTTACAACACTTATTGCGTCAAATTGAAGTCGATAAAGTGGATATTGTTTTGGTAGAGGGCTTTAAAAAGTTAGCATTACCTAAAATTGAACTACATCGTGCAGCACATAATAAGCCATTGATCCATATCCATGATGACAATATTGTCGCTATCGCCTGCTGTGATGAAACGACGGTCCCTGCATCTTTAACTCGTTTAGATTTAAACAATGTGGCACAAATTGCTGATTTTGTTCAGCACTACCAACAAAACTGGCAAGCTACAGTCATCAATTTACCGGTTGATGCCAGTAAAGCGGCGAAAATAGACGACACCGCAAACAATAAAAACGGTATTAGTGTATCGCAAGGTGTCGCTGCAGTGTTGGCACAAATTACACCAACGAATCACCCCGAAGTCGTTGACCTGATTGATATCGATAACCATGTGTTAGCACAAGATATTATTTCTGAAATCAATGTGCCGCAGCAAACGAACTCCGCAATGGACGGTTACGCATTTGCCTTTAATAGCATAGCTAACGCCCCCCTCAAAGTTGTCGCTGAAGTGTTAGCAGGACATCACTATCCTAATATTTTACAAGACGGTGAAGCAGTGCGCATTATGACTGGAGCTACCGTGCCACAAGGCGCCGATACGATTCAGGCAATCGAACTGGCAAATGAGCAAAATCAAAAATTAATACTGCTTGAAACAGACAAGATTATCAAAGGCCAACATGTTCGCCTTGCTGGTGAGGATATAGCTCAAGGTCAAGTCGCTTTAGCTGCTGGTACAAGATTAGGCGCTGCAGAACTGGGATTAATGGCCTCACTCGGTTTCCATCGATTACCGGTATTTAAACGCCCGATTGTGGCGGTATTTTCTACCGGTGATGAAGTAAGTCAGCCCGGCGATCAACTAAAAGCTAACTGCATTTATGACGCTAATCGCTACACGATTTTATCTATGGCGAAAAAGCTCGGCTGTCAGGTCATCGATCTCGGTATCATAGATGACAACGAGCAGACACTGACCAATACCCTCATTGATGCCGGAACCAAAGCAAATATTGTGATCAGTTCTGGCGGCGTATCCGTAGGTAATGCCGATTACATTAAAATGGCTCTCGCGAATGTGGGCAATACCCATTTTTGGCGGATTAATATGCGCCCAGGAAGACCGCTTGCGGTGGGTAATATTAATCAAAGTCTCTTTTTTGGCTTACCGGGTAACCCAGTGGCTGTAATGGTGGCTTTTCTACAATTTGTGCAGCCGGCTATTCGTAAAATGGCAGGCGAAGCAAACTGGCTACCGCAATTTATTCCCGCCATTGCCAGCCAACCACTGCGAAGCAAAACAGGTCGCACAGAGTTTTTACGCGGTATTTATACTCTTGGGCCTGATGGCAAAATTCATGTCAGTACAACGGGAGCACAAGGTTCAGGCATGCTCAGTTCGATGGTCAATGCCAATTGCCTTATCGTCATTGGCGATGACCATGACACCATACCCGCTGGTGGACCTGTATTTATTCAGCCATTTGCCGATTTATTGTAACTGAAACTAAACACGCCCCCGATAGTCATTACACTAATATCATGACGTCATGATATTAGTGTAATGACTATCGGGGGAATGCAGTAAAGCAGGTAATTCATTGCTCATCGTTAACCTAAAACCCTATCCGCAACCGTATCAATACTACAACAAAGATTAACTTACGGATGACTCCTGAGCCGATTCGTTTTTTATCTCCTGGGTGATACACTCAAAAATCAACAGGGCACAATGCTGCTTTAAGATAAATAACATCATCCGATTAAAGGTAATGACTATGGCGCTTTCTCGTAAAAGTTGGAACTATATTATTATTGGAGCCAGTGTATTTATGATTGCCGTACTGTCTTTCATCAATGATAAAACGGCTAGCGTTCCCGCTGATGCTGTGGCTTTATTTGACTCGCAAATGCCTTTGAAGCAATTACACCTCGATGATATATGGCTAAGTCAACAAGATGGTCAATGGCAATGCCACCAGCAAGTACTCAATTGTCAGCAATGGGCCCAATCATGGCAAAACATTAGTGTGTCACCATTAAAAACCGAACCAGAGCATAGCCTTGCAGAGCAGACGCTCACTATTGCGATTAATCATGTTCACACAGCACAACAATGGCGTTATTTTCCAAATGAAGGTCTATTACAATCGTCGAACCAGAATTGGTATCAAGTACCACCCAGTTTACGCGCCGATTTACAGCCTATTCTTGCCGTTCCTTCTCAATCAAAATAAGAGTTTTTATGCCTGAATTACCGGAAGTTGAAGTAACCCGCCTTGGGATCAGTCCTTATCTCATAGACCAAACTGTCAGTGAGCTCATTGTCCGTAATGGATCATTACGCTGGCCAGTGCCTGACGTGGCACAAAATATTGTCGGCCAACGGATTAATAATGTTCGTCGCCGCGCCAAATATCTATTAATCGACACTGATGCGGGCATCACCATAGTGCATTTAGGTATGTCCGGTAGTTTACGTATTTTGCCGCGTAACACCCCGGTAGAAAAGCACGACCATATTGATTTAATCCTCGATAATGGTCGTATGTTGCGATTTAACGACCCGCGACGCTTTGGCGCCTGGCTATGGTACGAATTACCAGAAGAGGCTCATCCATTGCTATCAAAGCTTGGTCCAGAACCATTAAGCCCGCATTTCACACCATTACAATTGCAAGCTGCACTGGCTGGCAAGAAAAAAGCCATTAAGTTATGCCTAATGGATAATCATATCGTAGTGGGAGCAGGTAATATTTATGCTAATGAAGCACTATTTGCAGCAGGGATCCATCCACAAGCTGCCGCTGGGAGTATTGACCTAGAAAGGTTAACCATTCTTGTGGCGGAAGTTAAACAGATTTTGGCTCATGCTATTGAGCAAGGTGGAACAACATTGAAAGATTTCACTAATGCAGATGGTAAGCCAGGATATTTTGCGCAAAAGTTGCATGTTTATGGTCGCGGCGGCGAAACATGTACCAGCTGTGGCAACTTATTAAGCGAGATAAAACTCGGTCAGCGTACTACAGTATTTTGTGGTTTATGCCAGCAACGGTAAATGTCTAGCCACTGCGCCTAGCATTAACCAATAAAAAAGGGAGCCATTCGGCTCCCTTATATCATCAACCTCAACTCGGTTAATAAACCATAACGCTTAAAACTTATACTCGTAAGTTGAAAAAATAGTCCCTTGACTATCATTGGCTTGCACTTCAAATTTGGAATTTGCCACACTGCCGCCTAAGGTCAACATACCGTTAAACGCCGGCAAGCGATATGACAACTCGAGCATCATAATATCTTCTTTTAATGGTTGCGGCGCCCATTCACCGCCACGATTAGCACCATCTTTATTCAATTGAGCGTAACGAATAATTGAGGTAAAACCATGGCTATTGTCGAACTGACCTATTAACCCGAGAGCATAAACATTGGCATCGCTGTCATAGGTACTGCCAAAAGCACGGCCATAATAACGTGAGCCACTTTGGTAAGTTGAATGCTCGTAAAAACAGTTAAACTGGTTTTTATCTTCACCGCAATACACCATAGTATCGGTATATTCGATAAACAATTTGTACTGTTGTTTGGCAAAATTGAAACGCGTGTCAGCACCGACCATTTTGCCGCAATCAACGATTTGCCATGGATCACCTTTAGAATCTTCACAAGTGCGTTCCAGATACAAACCGACAGGCACATTAAACCAGGTATCTGCATAACGGACATCAAAACCCGCCATCTGGTTACCATAGTTTGAACAACCAAATTCATCGACATTATCTGCTCGACAATCGCGCTGACCGGTAATGGATTTAACCGCTGTATTAAAACTACACTCTTGACCTTCACCACAAAACTGCGTAGTCCAAGACAAGCCTATTTCTAACTGTTTAAATGGCTTAATGGCACCACGGAGGTTCCACAATAGGGTATGCGGAGCATAACGATCTTTCTCTGTAACACTTATACCTCCAGTTAAACTCCAATCGCCCATCCATGACAGCCAAGGCGTGTCGAATGCTTGTGAATTATTACGGCTGACCATCAACGATGGCATGGGTCTGGCATTGTTCGATTTATGCAGCGAGGAATCAAATCCTGGTCCCCACCACTGGCCAACACTGCCGGCAGTGACAATCCAATTGCCTAACACCACAGCAATATAAGAATCATCTAAACGGATTTCTTCGTCGTCCGCAGGGTTATAATTTGCAGAGGTGGAAATCTTATAAGCGAAACGCTCACCTGTGTATTCGTGTGAGCCTTGTAATTGGCCCTTTTCACGATAATCAGAGCCAAAATGTTGAAAGCGCGCCTCATCAGATGCAGCAGCCACTTTGATACTGGTGTTACCACGATTACCCACAGCATTCTGGTAGTAAAAGTTAACCCGTGCGAAAGCATCCACTAAGTCAGGGGTTAATATCGAAGGCTCAACTTTGGCAAGATCAGCTCCAATACCCGCCCACATCAATGGAAACGTATTAATCGGCGCGCTAATCACACCTGCATCGGCTAAAGCTTGGATATCTGCGCGTAAATAGATATCTGAAGTATCAACCCAGGGCGCAGCTTGAGCATTGGTGTAAACCATCATAGCGCTTACCCCCAATGCGGCGGTAACACTAGCTAAACTAAATCCTTTTATCATGCAATTACTTACCCTTATTCTCAGCTTTAATTTGAGCAACTTTCTGCTTTAATTGTAACGCAATCTGTGGATGAACAAACTGGCTCACATCCCCTCCGTGCAAGGCAACTTCTTTCACTAGCGTAGATGAAATAAATGAATTCTCTTCCGCTGGTGTCAAAAAAACACTTTCAAGATCGGGGCTTAAACGGCGATTCATATTCGCCAATTGGAACTCATATTCAAAATCGGATACCGCACGCAATCCACGCACCAACACGCTCGCATGCTGTTCTTTGGCAAAATCAACCAACAAGCCTGTAAAGCCGACAACTTCAACATTGTCTAAATGTGCCGTCACCAAATTAACTTGAGCGACACGCTCTTCGAGGCTGAAACGAGGTTGCTTAGAAGGATTTGAGGCGATACCAATAATCACGTGTTTAAATAGGCGTGCAGCACGTTCGATTAAATCGGCATGACCGTTGGTCACTGGGTCAAAGGTACCCGGGTAAATTGCTCTTCTATGCATAATATTTCGCCTTTACATCATCTTTATAGTCGCTAGTTTATCTATTTTTTTGGTCAGAATGAATCACTATTAAGTTTACATATTAGCAAGGTAACATGGCTAAATTACTCTTTTTGTATTCTGGGCAATGGCGGCAATTGTTGTTTATATTCTAATAATTCCAGCTCGTATTTCACTTTTTGCCAAATACGCAATAAATGATGACGCTTGGCGTTATTGCGTCGCCCTTGTCGGCTAATATCACTGTCTAAATCGGTCGCGATCACCGGGAAAGGTCTAACAACAAAACAGCGTAATTGTTTTTCATACCAATACTGAATATCAATATCCACAGGACGTGCAATAGGATAGGCCGTAGCTAATAATTTTTCAGCACCAGCCAATGACACGCACTGCCCGCGAGTCGAAGACGGCAGCTTCAAACACGTCGATAAACTAAAACGATCATCAAGCGCTATTGATTGTACAATGCCTTTCTGCTTACGCCCATGGCACAGTTTGATGTAATCCCAATCTGTAGATAAATTATCGATATGCTGTATCACAGTCATCAATGCGGGATCTAAGACAGAATCATCTTCGAGAATTAAGGCATAATCTAATTGCTGATCAATAATCATTTGCCAACATTGCACATGACTGAGGTAACAACCAATTTCACCTAAATTCAGTTTTTTATCGTACTTTTGAAGGTTTGTTTGCGGATCATATACTTTGCTAATGTCGGTAGCGTGTAAATCCTTACCATATACGGCAGAAATACGTTGATATTCGATACCTAACTGTTTGAGTTGATCATCCATGAAGGTAAATCGTTCTGTACTGCTATCTAAATTTATTAGAAAAACTTTAAATTTCATATGCTAATAACCCAAACACCTATTTTAATCATGTTCAACTACTGACGATTAACCCAATAATACTCAGTCGTGATGATATCTGCTGAATAAAGTGGTCGATGCTTCAGTTAGGTTACTTTTGCCAGTGACATTTGATGTAATCCTTTGAATAAGCTTGAAATAACCGTTATTAAATTAGTGGTTATTTGCGTCCTGTCTCTCACATACATTTCACTATTTTGAGAGTGAGAGGTTTGGGAGTATATCACTAATATTATCGCTTTAGTTTGTTGTCAAAAAACTTCTTTATTGTCACCAGATGAGTTAACAATAACAACCGATATTTACTCACCCTCAATACAATTCCTAATGCAAAACGATGAACAAACGGTCTTGAGTTGATATACTTGGCAAAAGCGTTATACCTCAATCATCATGATGGTTAATAGAATCGTTAAAAGTTACACTATAATGAGCCCCATCATCTGATGGAATTAAGTTAATATTTTTATCTTTCAGACACTAATATGAAAAAAATCTTAGTCATCAAACACGATAAAATTGGCGATTTTGTACTGACATGGCCTGCATTCTATCTACTCAAACAAGCCATTCCAGATGCGACAATTGACGTATTTGTTGCCAAAGTAATTACACCTTTTGCCGAAGCATGTCCCTATATTGATAATGCTATTGCTGATTCTGGTGATGACAAGGCTATCGCAGAACATATTGCCAAGCAAAATTACGATGCTGTCATCGTGGCACATTCTGAAATGAGAATGTATAAGCTCTTAAAAAACATTGATATTCCATACAAGCTAGTGCCGAAACATAATTGGTATCAGTATCTGTATAAACATCGAGCAAACACAGATTACAAAAAAGGTGAAGGTTGTTGGCGTGGCAGCTGTATGTTGATAGAACATTTTTTACACCATCATGGTTATCCTATCCCAAGTTTACCGAAGCAGTATTGGGATATGAGTGAATATAAACCTAAATGGCAGCAATATTATGGCCAACAAGGTGATGAAAAGCTGATTTTTATTCATCCAGGTACCGGTGGTTCTTCGGGCAGTGTTGCAGAAGTCGATCTGGCAAAAATGATCAGCCAAATCAACCGCCTTACCCAAACAGCTTGTCATTTTGTTTTAACCTATAATGGCGATGAATTGGTTTTAGCCCAAAATATTCAAGCGTTACTTGCAGATCAACCTATACGCGTTTCAATAGCGAAACCATTAAGCAGTTTGCGTGATTTTGCCGAATCGCTAGTTGCCGCAGACATGTTTATTGCCGGTTCAACAGGCCCATTGCATATTGCCGGCTTACATAATGTACCGACTGTCGGTTTTTATGCCGGTAGACGATCAGCACCACATATTAGATGGCAAACGTTAACCGAGCCGAGTAAGCGACTCACTTATACGCCGCCAATTGGTAAGAAAACTGGCCGTAATATGTCGCTAATTGACTTTGATCAAGTGTCCCAAGAAATTGCAGATTTTTTGAATAAGTTATCTTAATCGCAATAGGTTCAGCCTGCTCATCTAGAGCACAAATATTGGAAATATTATTATGATAGTGGTTACAGGCGCAGCAGGGTTTATTGGTAGTAATTTAGTTAAACAACTTAATGCCATGGGACGAAATGACATTATTGCCGTTGACGATTTAACCGACGGTACCCAAATGTTTAATTTAGCCGATTGTGAAATCGCCGACTATCTTGATAAAGATGATTTCATCAAGCAAATTCAAGCCGGTGATTTTGATAACGCACTCGAAGTAATCTTCCATCAAGGTGCTTGCTCATCGACCACAGAGTGGGATGGCAAGTTTATGATGGCTAACAACTACGAGTATTCAAAAACTTTATTACATTATAGCCAAGCCAATAACTGTCAATTTATCTATGCTTCTTCGGCCTCGGTATATGGCGGCAGCGAAAAGTTTATTGAGCAACGTGAACTCGAGAAGCCGCTGAATGTCTACGCTTACTCCAAGTTTTTATTCGACCAGTATGTAAGACAACAAAAACTTACCAGCCAGGTAGCTGGTTTACGTTATTTCAATGTCTATGGTCCGCGTGAGCAACATAAAGGCGGTATGGCCAGTGTGGCTTTCCACTTTAATAACCAAATTAATCATAATGGTGTATGTCGTTTATTTGAAGGTGTGGATGGTTATGACAATGGCCAGCAACTTCGTGACTTTGTGTTTGTCGAGGATGTCGTTAAGGTTAATTTATGGCTCTGGCAGAATCCATCAGTATCTGGCATTTATAACTGTGGTACTGGCCAAGCACAAAGCTTCAATGATGTTGCTAATGCTGTGATTGCGTATCATGGTAAAGGACACATTGAGTACATTCCTTTCCCTGATAAGCTTAAAGGTGCCTATCAGAGTTACACTCAGGCTGATTTAACCCAACTAAGAGCCGCCGGTTATCACGCCGAATTTAAAACGGTCGAACAAGCGGTACCAGAGTATTTAAATTGGCTTAAGAGTCAGCACTTTATTGGTCAATAATGACGAGCAACCGTTAAGCTAACTCCTACTTTACTTGGATACAATAATGAAAAAAGCTATCTTCACGCTTGCGATTGGTGATGAAAATCCGATGTACCGAGCGGCACTGCTCAGCTTTGAGCAATATGCACAAAAAGTTGGCGCGGATCTCATTGTATCTAAAGAATTTCATTATCCAATCACGATTACAGATCCTCAACATACCGCCAGCCCTGCATGGACTGAAAAACTGTATATTAAAGAAATTCTGAAACAATATGATCGCGTATTGTATGTCGATGCTGACATTATTATTCAACCCGATGCAGAGAATATCTTTGAGGTTTACGATGACCTGAACACGGTTTATTTGTTTAATGAAGGCGAGCACTTAGAGCGCCAAAGTGTAATTGATAAAATAACCTCAATTATGGGGCCTGTCGATAACTGGCCTGTGGTCAACAATCGCCCAGTGTATTACAACTTAGGTTGTATGCTTATTTCGAAGCAAAACCGATTGTTTGATATTGCTAAACTCGACGATCTGCAACAGCTATGTAACCATATCAAGTATTACGAACAAACATATGTAAACTACTTATTGCACCGAGACGGTCTAAAGCATCAGAATATTTCGCCTAAATTTAATCGCATGGACTTTATGGGGCCAGAGCATTATCGCGATGCCAGTTTTATTCACTACGCTGGCCGAGGCTACAGTAATTCATCGCTCAAGCGAGAAGTAAGATTTGTAAATGACTTTTGCGAGCTATTTAAAGGTCACATCGATGACAACACATTAGATGAAATTAAACAAAGTGGTTGGGATCTGTTTATCAATAAAGCCCAACAACGCTATAAATTACCCAAACCGATTATCAATGCGATAGCAAAGCGTTTTATCACTATTTAATAAAGGGTTATTGACCCTATTCTTAGCGTAATAGGCATTGAGATTTAACCCGTTTAGCAACAAAGTATTCCGTGAAAAAGGCTTAATTATTCATGTTAAAGTACAAAGTGTTTGTTATTAATTTGGCTCGTTCGCAAGAGCGGCTGGCACAAATTGCAGCGCAACTTGCGGCGGTTAACATTCCGTTTGAACGCATTGACGCTGTTGAAGGTAAATTGCTATCAAGCGAAGAAATCGAAGCCGTATCCCCCGCACGTTTAGCCAGACAACATTATTATCGCGATCTCAGTGCTGGTGAAATCGGCTGTAGCTTAAGCCACAAACGAGCGTGGCAAAAAATTATCGACGACGATTTAGACTTAGCCTTTGTATTTGAAGATGATATTCACCTTGAGGCTAACTTTGCCGATACAATCAACATGATCCTCAATCTGCCCACCATGGATTGGGACTTTATTAAGCTATATCCATTGACACGAAAAAGTCGTAAAAATATTCAGTCGTCGGTGCACTATGGTGAATTTGAATTTGTGACCTATAAAAAATTTCCACTTGGGGCAATGGCCCAAGCCATTAGTCGTCGTGGTGCAGAGTCACTGATTAAACATATGCCTTATATTGTTCAACCAGTTGATGGTCATTTAAAATCTTGGTGGAGCCTAGGAATAACGCCTTTTGGCTTGCTGCCTTACTGTATTTCTGTCGACATAGAAGGTCCGTCAGATATTAATCCTGACGGTAACTTAGAAAGAGCACCTCAACGACGTGTGACAAAGTTAATGTTAAATTGGAGCCGGGCATTGATGCGATTTATCGCAACACCTCAGCTGGAAAAACAATTTCGTCAATTCACTCAAGCGTTAAAAAAGGATTAATGTGTCTTCATTAATTAGCCATACACAATTACAAAATGCCCAGCGTATTTTGTATATGACCCACTTAGCCATTGGTGATTTTGTTTACCAGAGTGTCTGGTTAAAAGCCCTAAAAGCTAAGTATCCACATTTGGTTATTGATGTGTGGTTTGATGATTGTCGTAGTCGTCCACAATCGTGGGCAACAGGCCGCAATAAAGTCCTCAATGAATGGATAGACTCACTGGGTATTATCGATAAGACCTACCCCATTGTTGGCGACCTCGCCCAAAGACAAGGCTATATCAGCCAAGCACAATCACTCAATTATGATTTAATTGTATTTATTGGTAAGAATCGCAGTGAGCAGTTCGCAAAAATTGCTCGAAAAATATCAACTTCAGCCTTTGTCGTCGCCTCTAAAAGTAAACCATTGAGTAACCCGATAGCAAAATGGCTGTATTTTAATAATATAAATACCTACTTCAGCTACGATGACATGGTTAAGAGCAGTCAACATATTACCGATTTATATGGCCAATGTTTCGAGCGGGCGTTAGGTCTTACTTGTGGCGATTTAGTCGATGGTCAAAAGCAATTAGTGTTTCATGTTGATGCCATTTATCAACAACAAGCTTGTATACTGATTAACAAGTTAACTGCAAATGACACCAATAAACTGGTGGTGTTTGTAAACCATTTATCCACCGCCGATAAACGTGATTATCCTTTTGCTCAACTTAAACAAGTGATTTTAACTCTCGAACTTCAATATCAAAATCTGGTGTATATTTTCAACTGTCCGCCAGATAAATTGAATGAAGTGACCACTCAAGTTGCTGAAGATAGCGAGCTAAACCATTTAGCGATTACCACATTTACTGCTAAGCAAAACTTCTTTCAATTGCCCGCCTTAATTGCACAAAGCGATATCGTCATTAGCGCTGAAACCGCTACGGCACACTTAGCTGTATGCATGGATAAACCACAAGTGACCATAATGTCGAATGATTTAACCCTATGGCAACCTAAGGGCGACAGTATTATTTTAACCGGTAGCGGCCAAGCTAAATCAATTACACCGCAGCAAATTGTTGATGCATTCACCCAACAGCTAAGGCAACATTATAGTGGCACGCCCAAGCTAGCTGAACGGTTATAATTGGAGTCAATAAAAAAGGCCGAATAGGCCTTTTTTATTGAAACGGTTAACCGTGAATGATGCGAGTTATGACATCAATTCGGTAACAGGCAGTAAATCTAATAAACTCTGGGTAGCATAAGGAGCAGCCTGATTTAAATATTCACCGTTAAGTACCTTGTCGTACATGGCTTGATACTGTTGCGCCATCACATCGGCATTAAACACATCCCTTGCCACTTGGTGACACACTTTACGATCAAAACGATCTAGGTGCTTCAGTGCATCCACCATCTCATTATAATCTGTCGTCAGAAGTCCCATTTCAGGTTGGGTGATAATCTCAGGTAAAGACCCAAAGGGTGTTCCAATAACTGGCGTACCTAAAAACAGGCTTTCGGTTATCGCCAAGCCAAAGGGTTCATGCCATCTCACTGGAAATAATAACGCTTGTGATTGCTTAATAATCGTAAATTTATCATCGCCACCCACCATGCCTTTAAAGTCGATATTCATATCAAGGTTAAAGTAGCCTTTTTTACCAAACTCAAATCGTTTACCGCCCAATACCGCTAATTTATGACCCGCTTTTTTAGCAATCTTAGCGGCGCCAGTCATGTTTTTATGACGAACCGTCGCTTTACCCAAAAAGTGAACATAGTTACTGTTAGATTCAAAGCTAGGTTGGCCATACTCAGACCAATCTAGGCCATTGTAAACATAGCAATCGCTGTGATGATTATTAGCATGACGCTGGGAGATAAAAATAGTGTTGCGATCATATTGTTTCGCTTTATCTGCATTGGCGTGTTCAGTGCACACAAACGGCTTATCTAATTCGCCAGTAAAGGCGCAATGAAAATGCACCACATCAGGCCAATCAGTAATCTGTTGATTAAATGATTTTCTCTTATCGTACAACAAGGTTCCTTCAGGCCTAATATCATGTGGGCGCATCAAAAACTTAACTTCGTGACCTTGCTGTTTTTGAGCGGTAGCCAATGACCATACCACGCGCTCAGTACCGCCAAACTTAAACGCCGGAAACGGTCCTCGGCAAAGTAGTACATGTAAGATTTTCATTTAACCTTTCCATATTGAATATGTCACCGAACAGAATAATCGCTGATCTTCTATCAGCGTAAACCAGCAGCTGAAACTGTGTATTGCTCTGCGCAAAACTGTTTGAAGGAGGCAATAACCTCATCAACCTCTATTATTGCCATTAAATGCTCGCCTTTAGCGCGCGTGCCCCAGTTTACATCTCCTTCAACCTGTTGCTTTATGACTTGGTCATAAACAGACACGGTATAATCTCGATAAAAATAGGGGCCCGTTCGCCCGGGATTAGAATGAGCATATAAACCAATAACCGGAGTACCTTGAGTCACCGCCATATGTAATGGCCCGGTATCTGGTGCAAGCACTATTGTCGCTTGCTTTAACACCGCAAGCAGTTGCGTAAGCGATGTCTTGCCCACTTGATTATCAAAGGGCTGCTGACTATGAGATTGAATCACATCTGCTAAGGTTTGTTCTAGCGCGCTTGGGCCGCCACACAGCATCACTCGGTAACCTTGATCAATGGCGTAATCGGCTACTGCAGCGTAACGCTCTGGCAGCCAATTACGCTCTGCTTTACTGGCAGCAGCACAAATCACCAACACCTTATCATCACCCACGAGCCGTTTAGCAAAATCAGTATCGGCTTGAGGTACCGGAATATTCCAGCTTGGGGTTAAGTCTTCTACGCCAATGGCATTAGCAAAGCCCATAAAACCATCTAATACATGCGGCGTGGCCAAGGGCTCAACGGCATGATTGGTAACCAACCATTGACCTTCTTTGGCTCTTGCTTTATCAAATCCGACCCGCACTCGGGCCTTAATCATTAACGATGCTATGGTTGCACGCAAGGCAACTTGCATGTGCAGCAACACATCAAAACGCTGACCATGTAAATCACGACGTAACTGAACATAACTACGCCAGCCCTTAGACTTATCGAAAATAACAAACTCAATGCCAGGTAAGTGTTTAAGTAACTGATATTCGATCTTGCCAATAACCCAAGTGATACTCAGATCGGGATACTGTTTTTGAATAGCCTGTACCATAGCTACAGCGTGGCAAACATCACCAATAGCAGATAAACGCAGTAAACATAATGAACGTATCGCACTAAAGTCAGCTTTCATTGATTATCCAATATGCTTAAATGAAGAAGTAAGACGGTGGAGGCAAGTAAGTGATCTTAAGGTATAATGTTATTTCGATCCACAATCTCGCCAATGCTATTGATAATTAGATGCAAATAAAAACCACTCAACTTGGCCATATTGCCTGGTGTGAAACTACAGCCCAACAACTGGAACCTCACGACTTTGCCGTAGAGGCTTGGCAACAAAGAAATGCCATTGTCGGTCAATCTAAGGGGCGTTATACCACCTGGTTTGTCAAAACCGATAACTTGGATTCGCCGCAAACATGGGTGTTACGTCATTACTGGCGTGGTGGGATGATGGAAAAGTTGAGCCGTGATGCCTATCTTTATACTGGCCTACAACATACTCGCGCTGTGGCTGAATTAGCCATACTGGAAACCTTATATCAAGAAGGCTTTGCTGTTCCACGTCCAATAGCAGCGAATGTTGAGCGCTTTGGTTTATGGTATCGGGCCGACATCATCATTGAACATGTCGCGGGATCAAACGATTTAGTGGCGCATTTACGCCATAAGCCAATGACAGAAGCACAATGGTATTTACTCGGTGAAACCATTGCCAAATTTCATCTGCGTGGGGTGTATCATGCAGATCTAAATGCTAAAAATATCCTACTGGCTCAAGGGAAATTCTATCTAATTGATTTTGATAGAGGTGAATTACGTCAACCACAAGCCAGCTGGCAACAAGCCAATCTGCAGCGGTTACTACGTTCTTTTAAAAAAGAACTCACCAAACTCGCTACACTGCAATTTAATCAACAGCACTGGCAGCAATTACTTAACGGTTATCAAAGCGTTAATCCTATCTAAACCAAGTCATCGTCTGGCCTTGTCATACGATTAACCGTTCAAGATTAAACGATAAGTTGATTGATCAATGTAAACTGCTTTAATAAGGCACCACGATTTTGCTCAACCACTGCAAGAGCGGCAAAAGACGCCGATTGATATAGGGGGTTATCTGTGAACTTATGTTGTAACTCTTGGGCTAACTGTTCTGCAGAAGTAATGCAGCTTAATGCTCCGGCATCTGCGAGTAATTGCGTAATCTCAGCAAAATCCCAATGATTGGGACCAACATACACAGGTAGCCCCATGGCCGCAGGTTCAAGCGGGTTATGACCACCATTATTAATCAGTGTCCCGCCAACAAATGCCTGATCAGCTGTACCATATAGCATAACCAGTTCCCCCATAGTGTCACCAAGTAACACTTGAGTTTGCCCATTCACTTCATCATGCATACTGCGTCTAGCTAAGGTTAATCCAGACTGAGTAATCGTAATCGCGGCTAAGTTGAATTGCTCAGGATGTCGGGGTGCCATGATCAATAATGCATCTGGAAAATAACTCAGTAGCTGCTTATGGGCACTTAACATTGCCTCAAACTCCCCAGGATGAACACTTCCGGCAACCCAAATAGGTGAATTAACACGATGCCATTGATCTCGAAGCGTATTGGCTTGCTGTTTTTTAATGGGATCAATCGTGAGATCAAACTTCAAACTGCCACACACCTGTAGGCGTTCAGCTTCCACTCCCAGATGAATAAACCGCTCTGCTTCAACCTGAGTTTGAACAGTAATCAACTTGAGTTTATTTAACATAGGTACTGCTAAACGACGCTTTTTAGCGTATTTATCGGCTGATTTTTGCGACAACCGTGCATTGGCTAAAATCACAGTCACTTGTTGCCGCGCGGCAAAGTGGACTAAGTTAGGCCATAACTCGGTCTCCATGATAATGCATACTTTGGGCTGTAATTGGCGGAGAAATTTTTTAATCGCATAAGAAAAATCAAATGGTAGATAACAATGCTGTACCTTATCGCCAAATGCTTTTACCACCTCTGCAGACCCCGTTGGGCTGGTAGTGGTGACGGTAAATAAATAATCTGGGTGCGCTGCCATAAGCTGCTTAATCAAGGGAATCGCCGCCAGGGTTTCCCCCATAGACACGCTGTGGATCAATACATCAGTTTGCTCTAGTTTGGCCAAGCCAAAACGTTCAGACCAACGACGACGGTAATCGACACTTTTTATTGCCCGAAATGCAAGATAGAGCACCACCAGCGGAAACAATAAATACAGAAATAAAGAATAAAAAATACGGTTCATGGAAGAAGAGTCATCGATTTTTGCTTGTCAGATGAGCACAATGTTAACATACTCATACTAAGTCGGCTTAAGCAATTATTTGACCGATAATAAGCTAATAATGAATATGGAAATCAAATGAAAACCCGCGATAAAATTATTTTTGCCAGCTTAGAGTTATTTAATGAACATGGTGAGCGTAGCATTACGACTAACCATATTGCCGCTCACTTAAGTATTAGTCCGGGTAATTTGTATTATCACTTCCGCAATAAAGAAGACATTATCAATTCGATTTTTAGTTTATATGAAAGTCATTTAGAGTCAGGCTTTAAGCCTTATGATGATGTGCCTATTACGATTGAGTTATTAATGGGTTACTTTGATGCCATGTTCTACACCTTATGGCAGTTCAGGTTTATGTATGCCAACCTAGCTGATATTTTAAGCCGTGATGAAGCACTTAAAAAACGCTATTTACATGCTCAACAACAAGTGCTTAATCGTTCAAGCGATGTGCTTCGCAAACTCAAAAAAGACGGTTTCCTCGATGTCGATGATAATAAAGTCACTGCGCTTGCCGATACCATTAAAATGATGGTCAGCTTCTGGATCAGCTATCAATTAACCCAATCCAGCACATCAACTATCACTAAAGCCACTCTGTATGATGGACTATTGCGAGTTTTGATGATTTTTCAGGCTTATTCTACGCCTACGTCAAGTGCAACATTTTGCCGTTTAGAACAACATTATTTAGATATAGCCAGCCAAGAGCGCCATAACGCTGCGTAACCAAATACTGACATTCTCGCTTATCTCATATCCATAACATACCTTCCAATCCGCAAGTAACCGACTACAATTGAGTCGGTTACTTGCGGATGATGTTGGACGGATGCATCCACTTCCCCAACATCGTAATCAACCATGTTAATGATTAGTTTTTTTAATGTGAATATATCAGTAGCCCTAAACTAACTCATGTTGGTCTGACGACTAAAAAAAACGCTGTAGAGCGGCAAAAATAAAGGTTAGAATGCCAACAACTCCAGAACACCCTGTCATTTATCGCGGTGTTTACTGCGTGATTTGGATAAGCATAATAACCATATTTAGGAGAACACAGGTGGCATCTACCTCTTTTTACGACCGAATTAATCAGCAAATTATCGATGTAAAAGCCGATGGTTTATACAAGAATGAACGCGTCATTGCTTCTGCTCAACAAACTGCCATCCAAGTTAATAGTGAAGAAGTGATTAACTTCTGCGCCAATAACTATTTAGGTCTAGCCAATCATCCGGATCTTATTGCAGCAGCAAAAGCAGGTTTAGACAGTCATGGTTTTGGTATGGCTTCGGTACGATTCATTTGCGGTACTCAAGATATTCATAAGCAATTAGAAGCTAGCCTAAGTGAATTTTTAGGCATGGAAGACACTATTTTATATTCATCTTGCTTCGATGCTAACGCGGGTTTATTTGAAACCCTATTAGATGCAGAAGATGCGATTATATCTGATGCGCTTAACCATGCTTCAATCATTGATGGCGTGCGTTTGTGTAAGGCTAAGCGTTTTCGTTACGCCAACAATGATATGGCCGACTTAGAAACTCAGCTTATTGCCGCCCAAGCTGCTGGTGCACGCAACATTTTGATCGCCACTGACGGTGTATTTTCAATGGATGGCGTAATCGCTAACCTTCAAGGTGTGTGTGATCTAGCCGATAAGTATGGCGCATTGGTGATGGTCGATGACTCTCATGCCGTAGGCTTTATCGGTCAAAATGGCCGTGGAACCCATGAATACTGTAATGTTATGGATCGTGTCGACATTATTACCGGTACATTAGGTAAAGCCTTAGGTGGTGCATCGGGTGGTTTTACTGCAGCGAAGAAAGAAGTGGTTGAATGGTTACGTCAACGCTCGCGCCCTTACCTGTTTTCAAACTCATTAGCGCCTTCTATTGTTAGTGCATCAATTTGTGTGCTTGAAATGCTAAAAACCGGTCAAGACTTGCGTGAAGCCGTATGGGAAAACAGTCGTTATTTCCGTGAGCAAATGTCAGCAGCAGGTTTTACCTTAGGTGGTGCAGACCATGCCATTATTCCGGTTATGATTGGCGATGCGAAATTGGCAGGTGACTTTTCAAACCGTTTGTTGCAAGAACACATTTACGTGGTTGGATTCTCGTTTCCTGTAGTGCCTAAAGGCCAAGCGCGTATTCGCACCCAAATGTCTGCGGCACACACCCGCGAGCAACTTGATCATGCAATTGGTGCCTTTACCCGTATTGGTAAAGAAATGGGCATTATCTAATTCCAGACAACATAGGTCATTAACATGAAAGCATTAAGTAAGTTAAAGCCTGAAGAAGGCATCTGGATGGTCGATGCACCAAAACCAGAAATGGGTCACAACGACCTACTGATTAAAATTCGTAAAACGGCTATTTGTGGCACTGACGTCCATATCTACAACTGGGATGAATGGTCACAAAAAACCATTCCTGTACCTATGATTGCTGGCCATGAATATGTCGGTGAAGTTGTCAGTATGGGTCAGGAAGTTCGCGGTTTCAGTATTGGCGATCGCGTATCGGGTGAAGGTCATATTACTTGTGGCCATTGCCGTAACTGTCGTGCAGGCCGTACTCACTTATGCCGTAACACTTCAGGTGTGGGTGTGAACCGTGACGGTGCATTTGCCGAATACTTAGTGCTACCTGCATTTAACGCTTTCAAGATCCCGGCTGATATTCCAGATGATTTAGCGGCTATATTCGATCCTTTCGGTAACGCTGTACATACCGCATTATCATTTGATTTAGTCGGTGAGGACGTATTAATTACCGGCGCTGGTCCTATTGGTATTATGGCTGCTGCTGTGTGTAAACATGTCGGAGCACGTCATGTCGTGATCACTGATGTAAACGAATACCGACTTGATCTTGCTCGTAAAATGGGTGCTACCCGCGCAGTGAATGTCGCCACAGAAAGTCTTAAAGATGTGATGAAAGAGCTTGGCATGACAGAAGGCTTTGACGTCGGTTTAGAAATGTCAGGTGTGCCATCGGCATTCCATGCCATGTTAGACACGATGAACCATGGTGGTAAAATTGCCATGCTAGGTATTCCTGGTGGCGAAATGGCTATTGATTGGAGCAAAATCATTTTTAAAGGTTTGATCATCAAAGGCATTTATGGCCGTGAAATGTTCGAAACTTGGTATAAAATGGCCAGTTTAATCCAATCTGGCTTAGATTTATCTCCGATCATTACTCATCACTTTAATATTGATGATTTCCAGAAAGGCTTTGATGCAATGCGCTCAGGTCAGTCTGGCAAGGTTATCCTGAGCTGGGATTAATTATTATTAACATCTAGCATATCCACACTAACAAGGGGTTGTATTTATACAACCCCTTGTTGCAGACTGATACTAAGTCAAACGCTATGCGTACATTTTTATAGGTAATAACATGTCTGGTTTTAAACATCTGTCGATTAATGAGCTTATCCATATGTCCTCCGAATCTAACGACATACAAGTTGTTGATATTCGTGATGCTGCTAGTTTTACCGCTGCTCACATTGAAGGTTCAACCAATCTAACCAATGAAAATCTAGCAACCTTTATTGCCGATGCTGATATGGACAAACCTTTGGTCGTAGTGTGCTATCACGGCATGAGTAGCCAAAGTGCGGCCAACTACTTAAATGAGCAAGGTTTTGATGATGTTTACAGCCTAGATGGCGGCTTCAGCGCTTGGAGCTTAGCTCACTCATGATAGAAATTGGCCAACTTCCTAATGCACGTGCAGCACAAGCATTTATTGACTACCTTAAAGGGTTAAATATTCAATGCAATGCTGTTTCTCATGCTGAGGGTGTTGGCCTAGCGATCACCAATCCTGCTGATGAAGTTCAAGCCCGCGCCGAGTTACTTGAGTTTGCTAAAAACCCTCACGACAGCAAGTATTTGCAGGCATCTTGGGATAACGGCGCTACCGATACTAAATTTGACTACGGCCCGGGAGCTAAAGGCCTAATTCAACAGTTTATGACAGGTGCAGGCCCACTCACATTAGTATGTTTTTTTGCATGTGTGGCCGTTTTTGCTGCTATGAACCTTGGTTTTGCTAATGATACCTTTACTAAATTATCTTTTTTCGGCGCCGTAGCTGATAGTGATTTAAGCCAAATATGGCGAGTCTTCACCCCTAGCCTAATGCACTTTTCTGCTATGCATATTATCTTTAATTTACTTTGGTGGTGGTATTTAGGCGGTAAAATTGAGACCAATTTAGGTACTCGACCATTATTATTTTTATTAATCGTCGCGGGTACGTTACCCAATATTGTGCAGTTTTACATGACAGGGCCTAATTTTGGCGGGCTGTCTGGCGTCGTTTATGCTGTGGTGGGTTACACTTGGTTAATGGGGATCCGTAAACCCAATTGTGGTATTAATTTACCGCAATCTTATATGGGGTTTATGATGGTTTGGCTCGTTCTTGGCTTTACGGATGTGCTGGGAATGCCTATTGCAAATGGTGCCCATATTGCAGGGCTTTGTGTTGGTTTGGCTCAAGCATTATTTGATAGCAAAAAATCACCAGCCGCGAAAACGAACTAACACTCTTGCAGGATGAATAAAAAAATGCCACCAAGGGTGTAATGCCGATCGTTTAAGCGACTTGAACGATCTTTTCTAGGCTTCATAATCGGTCTTAGATTTATTTCTGAGGCCGATTTTTTTATGTCTGAATTTTCTCTAGAGTTACAAGCGACTGCTGAATT
>NZ_JACJER010000050.1:0-31637 GCF_014164185.1 Shewanella sp. SG44-6
GCTCGCGTTACCAAGCTTACTCTACTATCGCACCAGATCGATTATCTAACCACAAGGATTCTGCCTCAATGCGTATTGCAATGATTGCCGCAATGGCCAACAACAGAGTTATCGGCAAAGACAATAAAATGCCATGGCATTTACCGGAAGATTTACGTCATTTTAAGGCGATGACCTTGTCTAAACCTGTGGTAATGGGTCGTAAAACATTTGAATCAATTGGGCGGCCATTACCCGGTCGACATAATATCGTCATAAGTCGTAACAGCCAGCTGAGTATTGATGGCGTGACCTGTGTTCAAAGCTTTGATGATGCTGTTGCTGCTGCTGGCGATTGTGACGAAATAGTCGTCATTGGTGGTGGTCAGCTTTACCAACAATTATTACCCAAAGCTGATATTTTATATCTTACGTTAATCGATCTTGATGTTGATGGTGACACCTTGTTTCCTGATTGGGATGATGGATCTTGGCAATTACAGAATTCAGTAAATGCAACAAACGACAAAGGATTGCAATATAGCTTTAACACTTTACATAAAAAGTGTTAAATTAGGCGTGTTTAACCCTGAATTAGTTTGACAGCGATCTAAAATATGATCTCTATACATAGCTATATAACTATAAAAAAATAAAGGAGTGTCAGATGCGTCTATTGCCTGTAGCTATCGCAGCCCTGATTGGATCATCTTTTGTATCAGTACCTGCTATTGCCGATACAGATCAATTAGTTGCAAATATTTGTGATTATGTGAAATCAGATGATAAAAACCGCTTACGTAAAAAAATGAAAGAGAGCCGTGTTAAATTACGTAACGTATACTCCAGTATTTCTTGTGATGGCAGCAGTTTATTGCGTACTGCCTACAAGTCGAACGCGGGTAATGTGGGTGAATTTATTGCTAAACGTATGCCATCATCAGATCTTGCTGCTCCAGAAGCTGACGGTAAAGCTATTTTAGATTGGGCTTCTGCCAATGGTTACGATGCAAGCGAAATAACAACAGCGATCAAAGACCGTCTTGGTGGTGGTGCTGAGTCAGATGATTAATCATCTGACTATGCAGTAACATAAAGCGAATCAGAAATGCCGATAAGTAATTATCGGCATTTTTTATGTCGGTAATTTATGAGCAAGCTTAAGAGTTTTATTTCGATTAAAGCTCATTTTAGTGTGCTATTTAACCTTGGTTGGGAATATAAACATATATCTAACTCTTCTCAGTCTCGCCAGCTGCATTGATTTGCAATAGGCTACATTGAGTATGAGTTTGATAAGAGCTAGGCAAAATGTTGCTATTAAGCTTTACTGATTCGATCCCTAAACTTCAGTTGCGGTTATTTTTAACTGTTATATGTCCGACTATAGTGAGTTAATCAATGTGATACATTAATAAACCAGCGCTACCATAGATTAGGGTTAACCTTGCATTTGATATTGATAGCAATAAAAAAGGCCCCAGAGGGACCTTTTATTTATTTGAGCATAATGAATGGTATCAATTAAACCTTAAATTCGCGTACAGAGGCTTGTAGCTCTTCAGCAAGCATTGCAACTTGATGACTTGATTGTGCAGTTTGATCGGCACCGATTGAGGTTTCTTCTGAAATCGATGCGATATGTTCAAGTTTTTCGGAAACTTGTTGGCTAACGATATTTTGCTCTTGCGCAGCATGGGCAATATGATTACCCGAATCATAGGCTCGGTGAACCGACTTACTGATAGTTTCGAGGGCAATATTAGATTGCTCGTTCTTTTCAACGCAACTGTTGGCTTGACCTCGACTTTGCTCCATTACTGCAACCGCTTCCTGAGTGCCGACTTGTAAAACTTCAATCATTTGCTGAATTTCACTGGTTGAATGTTGCGTACGTGATGCTAAGTTACGAACCTCATCAGCAACAACCGCAAAACCTCGGCCTTGTTCACCCGCTCTTGCTGCTTCAATCGCGGCATTTAGCGCCAGTAAGTTGGTTTGATCGGCAATCCCACGGATTACGTCTAAGATAGAACCAATCGATGCACTGTCTGAATGAACCTTATTAATAACAACACCGGCTCTGGCGACTTCTTCTGCAAGGGCAATAATGGTATTTTTGCTTTCTTCTGCAAGGGTACGCATGTGCTGGGTTTCATTGTCAGCTTGCTTAATCTCATTGAGTGCTTGATCTGCGCTCATTGACACTTGCTGTGCACTTGAGCTCAACTCAGTCGTCGCAGCAGCAACTTGATCGACTTGGCTCTTTTGTTCTTGAATACCTATCGTTGTTTGCGAGGTAATGGCAGAGGTCTCTTCAGCTGCAGCCGCTAATTGGTTCGAGCGATCGACAATACCAATAATAAGACTGCGTAGGCTGTCGACTAAGCGATTACAGTTTTTAGCCAATTCGGCAAACTCATCGTGACCTGTGTCATCTAATTTATGAGTTAAGTCACCTGATGCCAATACATTAAGGGCTTTATTGACTTTTTCTAACGAATTAGTCAGTGGTTTAACAACCGCAATACTAACGATAATAGCGACGACAATTGCCATTAATACCACTATTAGGGTTTTAATCGCTGCGGAATCAATAATATCTAACGCCGAATTACTGATGTCACTTGCGAAAGTATCGATTGATTTTGCCAAAACAGTCATCTTCTTGTTGACGTCTTTGGCGGAACTTTGAGTTTCTACAAGCTGTTTAGCCGCGGCAAACTCATGACTTAATTGCTGCTGTTTAAGAGCAATAATTGAGTCATTACCCTTTAGCAAAGTAAATACTTTTGCGCTTTCAGCAGTTAAATCTTCTAAAGTTGAACTGTTTACAACACCGTTACCTTTAGTGTTGATAAAGTCTAATTTGGTCGATGCTTCGCTGACCATGTAATCGAGTTCTTTAATGATTAAGTCATATTTGCTTTGTTCAGTTGTCGCCACTAAATCATAAATTGTGGTAATGATATTGATGAATGTACTATCGATTACACTGGCGGTTGCGGCTAAACTGCGTTCAGTTTCGTCCTCGCTAGTTTCTAGATCGATAATATCTAACAGAATCGATGAGGAGTCATCCGCTGCGTTTTCAAGATTACTGCGCATCTTAAGTAATTGTTCTTGTAAAGTAAGCGCACTTAGACGTTCAAGAAGCATCTTTGTGGCATTGGAACCATACAAAGTATAGCTTTTATTTAATGCCGCTAAGGGGGCTGAAAGCTGCGTCTGTTTACTGACTAAGTTGTTTAAGCTACTGAGGTCTTGTTTAAAGGTGTTATCTAAATCTGATAACTGTTTTTTTATGGCAGGAATTTGGGATGAACGAGTACTGTAATAAGCCAGTAGTGCTTCAATTTGTTGCGAGCTTAAGTTTTCACTTAAAATGCTCGTTCTTTCAAGCGCAGGTAAACTGATAGTGTTAAGAATCGTCGCTCCATCTTTAATTCTGTCATTACTCAGCATGGTTACACCACCGAGTACTATCAATAACAGCGTCACCACGGTAAAACCGCCAATGACTCTGGTCGCTACATTAATTTTCATACAGTACTCCGGCTATTATTATTTGATCCTGATTTTTCTGGTGTGTGCTGTTGCATGTCATCATATCGAATTTATTAGAGGGTGATTGTTTCTCAGGCAAGCGTAACAAATTCTACATTTAGTTATCGGCTAAATGCTACTTTAGTTTAACGTTAAACTAACCTTTTTTGGGTAATATTTTCATTCTTTTCAAGATGCCATAATGTGAGGTGCTCTCCCCAGCAACAACCAGTATCTAATGCCAGAATTTTCTGGTTATTTGTTTGCCCCATTAATGCTGCCCAATGTCCGAAAACTAAGGTGTTTTGTGGCACTATTTTCGATGGGAATTCAAACCATGGGCGTAAATCTGATGAGTGTTGTTTGCTGGGCGGCAATTTACACTTAAAATCAAGACTTCCATCTAAGTGCAAGAATCTCATTCGAGTTAAGGCATTGATACAGTAACGTAGCCTAGCTATACCTGCCAGTGCTGGCGACCATTGTTCGGTATCGTCGCTATACATTTGGCCAATTAATTCGCTTAAATAATCATCTTGCTGTAAAGCTATGCTCACTTGTTTTGCTTCACGCTCAACTATGGCCAAGTCCCATTGAGGGGGAACACCGGCATGCGTCATGATGATATTGTGTTCGGGTAAGGTCCGAATCAAGGGTTGTTGACGAACCCAAGTGACCAAATTATCAATATCAGGTGCATTGAGGAGTTCGTCAAGATGATCGTTGGGATTAGGTCGCTTTAATTTTCCGTGCAAAGCTAGCAGATGTAAATCGTGATTACCGAGCACCACTTTTGCAGAATCTTGTAAGGATTGAAAGAAACGCAGGGTTGCAAGTGACTCAGTTCCCCTGGCAATAAGATCACCTACGGCCCAGAGTTGGTCTTTAGACGGATTAAAAGCCACTTTTTGCAGCAGTAGTTGTAATTCTGAATAACAACCTTGAATATCGCCAACAAAATAGTTAGCCATAAGTTATTGAAATATCCCTGGAACCGCTAGACGAAAAGGTGGGATTGCGACTAAAAAACGCTCTCCTTTATGATCTTCCATACCATAAAAACCTTGCATAAAACCGACTGGCGTTTCCATTACAGTACCACTGGTATATTGATATGCGGTATTCGGAGCAATGGTCGGCGTTTCGCCCACAACACCAGGGCCTTTGACTTCATTTTTATCGCCGTCAGCGTCGGTGATAATCCAATGACGGTCTTTTAGAGTTACTTTGTTATCACTCAGATTAATAATGGTTATCGTGTAGCTAAAGAGGTATTTATTATCGGCAACATCAGATTGTTGTTCTAAATATTGGGTGTCGACTTTAATTTTTATCGGTGATTCAACTTGGCTCATATTAGATCCTAAAGCAAAAGGGCATGCTCAATACGCATGCCCTTATATTTAATCTTTTTTGTCACACAGAAAATTAGCCATTGTGACGTATTGCTCGACGCTAATTTGTTCGGGCCGCAAACTAGCATCAACTTGTAACGTAGCAAAATCGTCGTCTGACAATAATGTTTTTAAATTATTACGTAATGTCTTACGGCGCATATTAAATGCGGTAGTCACTAAGTGCCTTAATACATCAACATTTTGACATGGCCAAGGCTTGACTGCATAAGGCAATAATCTGACGACTGCAGAATCCACTTTAGGGGCAGGAGTGAAGCTGGTTGGCGGCACTTCTAGTACAGGAACCACTTGGCAATAATATTGTGCCATTACCGTTAAGCGGCCATATGCCTTGTTACCAGGGCTAGCCGATAAACGTAATACGACTTCTTTTTGCAACATAAAATGCATTGTTTCTATTTGTTCAGCAAACTCAAACAAATGAAACATCAAGGGCGTTGAAATGTTGTAAGGAAGATTTCCAAACACTTTCATTTTTTTGCCAGCTTGTTGCAATTGGTTAAAATCAAACTGCAATGCATCACCTTGGTGAATGGTCAGTTTGTCTTTTAGTGTTGGATGATATTGTAGGCGCTTAACTAAGTCGCGATCTAATTCAACAACCGTGAGGTTATCAATCATGTCTGCAACAGGTTCAGTTAAGGCACCTAGGCCAGGTCCAATTTCGACCATCACATGATTATTATCAGGCGCAATAGCCCCTACTATGCTACTAATCACGCCTTGATCAGTTAAGAAGTTTTGTCCAAAACGCTTTCTGGCCGTATGGCCTAAATGTACTTTATTACTCATTAAAATGGGTTACTTACTTTTTGAGGCCAATTCGATGGCTTTGTTTAATGCACAGGTAAAACTGCCGCTATCCGCTTGGCCACTGCCGGCTAATTCTAGCGCGGTGCCGTGATCGACTGAAGTACGGATATAAGGTAAACCTAAGGTGATATTGACCGACTTGCCAAATCCTAATGATTTAAGCACAGGTAATCCTTGGTCATGATACATGGCTAATACCACGTCAGCTTGTTCGAGATACTTAGGTTGGAATAGCGTATCGGCCGGTAAGGGGCCAACAATATCCATACCTTGTTCCCGTAGCTCGTTGAGCGCAGGTATGATGGTATCAATTTCTTCACGGCCTAAATGGCCATCTTCTCCTGCATGTGGATTGAGTCCGCACACATAAATTTTAGGTGAGCCTAAACCAAACTTACTGACTAATTCGCGATGTAAAATGGTAATAATATGATGCAGTCTATCACGGGTAATCGCTTTAGCGACATACGCTAAAGGAATGTGAGTCGTCATCAATGCCACTTGCAAGCCTGGAGCGGCAAGCATCATGACAACATCAGCACAGTTAGCTTGCAGTGCAAAAAATTCGGTATGACCACTAAACGGAATACCCGCTTGGTTAATAATGCCTTTATGCACTGGCCCAGTGACGACGGCGTCGAATTCATTCGACATATTTCTCTCACCGGCGTAACGCAAGGTTTCTACTACATATGCACTGTTTGCTTCATTCAACACACCACATTTAGCTTCTTCAGCTAATGCAAAAGGCGCAATGGTTAATGTTCCTGCGGCTTGAGGTTTTGGTGGCTGTGATGATTGGTAAGGCATAAGTTGCAAGGGTAATCCAAGCATTTTTGCTCGCGTCATGAGCAAATCAGGATCGGCGCAAACAACTAACTCAACAGGCCAAGCCTGTTGAGCGAGTTTGATGACTAAGTCTGGACCAATACTTGCTGGTTCGCCTGGTGTTATGGCAATACGTTTAGTCATTAATTATGCTTAGCCTCGTTTGCTTTCTGGCTCAACGATTTCGATATACGCTTCTGAACGCATTTCGTCTAACCAGGTTTGTAGCTCTTCATTAAACTTACGACGGAAGATTAATTGATGAGCACGGTTGCTATTAAATTGTTCTGTAGCGTCTGTTTTACGGCGAGCTTCAAGTTGGACTATATGCCAGCCATGCGTTGAACGGAACGGTTCACTGTACTGACCTTCTTCAAGGCTTGCTAGAGTTTGTGAAAACTCTGGCACATACATGCTTGGGTCTGCCCAGCCTAATTCACCGCCTTTAGCTGCAGAACCAGGATCTTCAGAGTACTGACTGGCTAATTTAGCGAAATCAGCATCACCGGCACGCACTTGAGTTAAAAAGTTGGCTAACATCGCTTTAGCACGCTCTTCCGATAAAATCGGTGAGGGCTTTAATAGGATATGGCGTGATTTTACTTCTTCAACTTCTTGAGTTTGTAAGCCACGAGTATCGACTACTTTGATAATATGAAAACCTGACCCCGATTTAATCGGACCAATAATGTCACCTTTTTTAGCTGTACTAACCACTTCAGCAAATAAGGTTGGCATTTCATTGATGTTCATAAAGTCCCAGATCCCGCCTTCTAGCGCTTTTGGACCCGAAGACGATGCAATAGCTGTGCTACGGAAATCATCACCGTCATTTAAGCGTTTAAGCACGATATCTGCACGGCGACTAGCACTTTCAAGTTGTTCACTGGTTGGGTTACTTGGTACTTCAATCAGGATGTGACCAATTTGAAACTCAACATCTTTTAAGCCTTGTTCCTGAATCAGTTTCACTAAGCCAGTAATTTCTTGCGGCGACACCTGAATTCGGCGTTGTACTTGAATACGCTGAATTTCACCTAAGGTGACTTCTTGACGTAACTGTTCCCGATATTGACTAAAGCTAGTGCCTTCGCTCTCAATCGATTGGCGCATCTGTGCAACCGATATTTTCTGCTCTTTAGCAATATTTTCAATTGTTTGGTCTAATTGTAAATCGCCAATTTGCAAACCGATACGTTGAGCTGTTTGCATTTGCAAATGGGTTAAAATGAGGCGTTCTATAACCTGAGTACGCAAGGCGTCATCAGAAGGCAACGTTTGATTAGCCGATTTGGCATTGGCTTTGACTGTGGTAATCATGTTGCTGATTTCACTTTCAAGAATGATACCGTCATTAACTTGGACCGCTACGCGATCTAATGGTATTGGCGCAGCAATACTGGTGTTGCTTATAGCCAGTGCTAGTAATGCAAAAATTATTTTTTTACTGTGTTTCATCCACAAAATCCTTGGCACATTCGATTCAATATAAACTGGCAATAGATCGCCAAAATAAGGTTACTACATCATACTCAACAGCATCTTTGTTGTTATTGGACTATGAGTTTATCGCTAGGTTCAGCAATCTATCACAAAAGATTGTTAATTCCTCAAGTAAAGTGGTTTACGGTAGTTAAATAAGCCTTCATTTAACATGTCGTCGACTCCTAATGGACCCGATCCCCCTAAGCCTTTAATGACAAAGTTTAGATAAACACCGCTCTCAAACTCTTCACGTCCGTCAATGGCGGCTGACAAATCATCATCGTAGTTTGTTTTAATTCGGTAATGATAACTCAGACGCAATGCCCAGCAACATGACTCATACTGCACGCCTGTATAAGTTTCAATACTACGAGATTCATTAAGGTCATAATAGTAGTTACCAACAAAATATAAGTTGTCACTAAGAGGCCAAGATGTTCTTACGCCTGCTTGAGAAATATCAACTTTATCATTGGTATTGGTATTGAGTAAGTCTGGAACAAAGCGATAGCTTAACTGTAATAATTTGTCATTACTTGGACGATAATCCAAGGTGACTTCATTCTTTTTATTCTCACCTGTTTGAGTGTCGTGCTGAACCGAACCACTGATAAACCAGTCATTATATAACTGAGCATCGAGTTCTGCTGCTAATACCGACGTCGACTGCGTTGTTTCTTCATAGGTATCATCAATGCTGACTTTTGAGTCTTGTAAATACATAATTTGACCTACGCTAAACTTCATTTTTTCACGGTTAGCTTGGTCAAATAAACGGGTGGTGAAGCCCAAGGTAAACTGGTTAGCATCTGCCACACGATCTAAGCCTGAATATTGGCGATCGCGGAACAAGCCATAATAGTCTTCTTGTAATTGCGCTGTGTCATAAATACCAATATTGGATTGGTCTTCATAGCCGACATAAAGGTATTGAATTTGCGGTTCTAGGGTTTGACGGTATTGTTCGTCAAACATTTGGGTAGCTCGCTCGAAATTAACCTGACCATGTAAACGCGCTTGCGGAATAGTGCGGCTTACGCTGTTATCTAAGGTTGAATCGGGATCGATATTTTGCTGCCAATACTGGGTTTGCAGTAATTTAACTTCACTGGTAAACGAGCCCGCAGGCCCTTGAATTGGCCAGATTAAGCTAGGCACTAAGTGTAAGCGAGTTGCGGTATTGTAGTCATTATCTTGATGACGAAAGTTGGTCAGTTCAGAGTTAAACTTAAAGTCGATAGAGTTAAAAATATCGGCAGCACGATAGTTAAAGTTTAACTGTGGCATCACTTGATAGGGTTTTTCGTCTTCACCAAGTACTTTAATGTCTTGTACGCGCATATTGAAATCCCAGTTACGTTCAAAATAACTGGCTTCACCAATGCGTGATAACTGGTTGTCGGTTGAACGGTTAACGTCGGAATTTAAATCATTGAAATAGTTGTTATCAGACACATCGGTATAGTCTGATCTGACGCGCCAGTTTTTATTGATGGCCCCTTGATGACTCCAATGATACAAATAACGGTCAGCGTTTGAGGTTAGCTTACTATCATTACTTAAGTATTCGACATTGAACTGGCCGTTTTGTTGCTCACCGGCAAGATAGCGAAATTGAGTTTTGGTATACAACCCACGTGAGGACATGAAATCCGGAGTGAAAGTAAGATCAAACTCTGGCGCAATATTCCAATAATAAGGGGTACTGACTTCCACACCATTCGTGGTACTGGTACTGAAGCTTGGGAATAAAAAGCCTGTTTTACGTTTATCAGATACCGGTACTGTCATATATGGAATATATAGCACTGGAATGTCTGCGATACGCAGCTTGGCATTCCAAATCTCACCCCATTCTTCTTTACTGTCAATTTTGATCATGTCCGCTTCAAGCAGCCATGATTCATCACCTGGAGGACAGGTTGAAAAGTTGGTTTTGGTCAGTAATAAATTATTGTCTGACGTAATCTGTAACTTTTCAGCATCGCCATGAACTTGTTGGCCATGCAACCAATACTGTGCGCCTTTTAAGGTGGCGTTATTGGTACTCATTTGAGCTTCTAGTGTATCGGCCGTAACGGTAAATAACTCATCTTTAAATATTAGGTTGCCGTTAGCATTTAAGCGTTGTTGCTTTTGATCTAATACGGCATTGTCAGCCGCAATATGACGAAACCCTTGGCTGAAACTAACATCGCCCGAAAATTCGGCTTGCTCATTATAAGAAACAGCAGAGTGATCACTAATGATAACAATCTGATCGTCAGAAATACCGGTTAATGCTGCACGATCTTCGAATGAACGAGAAACAGGTGGCGCAACAACGCATTGTAGCGCAGGCGCTTCGGTCGTTGTTGGCTCATCAGCCAACACGATATTTGGGAGTAGGCTTAGTGCCAGAAAATAACGGATCTGCATTGTTGTCAATAATTTATGAATTCTGATTCCGGAAAGTTTTGGAGAGAAAAAGATACTCAGCTAGATGAAACATTCCATTCTTTAGCTGTTTCCAAATGTTATGCTGGCTATAATAAAGCAATTTTTAGTTAAGAGCCATTGAGATGATTTTATCTGACCCAAGATTTGTTGCGTTAAGTAACTGGTTAAACCAATATTTCGGCGATAACGTTGCAGTTAGTTTGATCTGTGGTGATGCCAGTTTTCGACGTTATTTTCGTATTCAGTATCAAGGTAAGCATTATATTGTCTCTGATTCGCCCATTGATTTAGTGCCTATCGCGCCTTTTGTAGCGATTGCAAAAGCTTATCATCATGCTGGGTTATTGGTACCCGAAGTACTTGCCACCTGCGATGACTATGGCTTTGTTTTGCAAACTGATGTGGGCGAATTACAACTCTTGTCGGTGCTGAATAAAGCGAATGTGAGCGACTATTATCAGCGCGCATTAAACTTATTACCCATTATTGCATCCGTGACCGAGACCCAAGATGGTCCGCTGGCCGATTATGACGCTGCTTTTGTGATGCGAGAGTTAGCGATTTTTGTCGATTGGCTTCTGAAAGAGCATTTAGATTACTCGTTGACGGACAATGAACAGGCAATGATTGAGTCGACCTTTAATGCGTTAACTGAAAATGTCCTTGCACAGCCTCAAGTCGGTATGCATCGTGATTATCATAGCCGTAATTTACTGATAAATAATCAAGCGTTAGCGGTGATCGACTTTCAAGATGCCGTCTATGGCGCAGTCACTTATGATGCTGTCTCTCTGCTACGTGACTGTTACGTGCGCTGGCCTGACGATATCGTTAATCCGTTGATGAGATATCATTATCAACTGGTAATTGATCATCAATTGATGAGTGACGATGTAACGTTTTCAACTTATCAACAATGGTTTGATTTAATGGGCATACAACGCCACATTAAAGCCGCAGGTATTTTTGCACGTTTATACCATCGTGATGCTAAGCGCGGTTATTTGGCTGATATTCCATTAACCTTACAATACGTTGCTGATATTGGTATGCAGTACTCACAAATTGCTGAATTTAGTCAATGGGTTAATAAGGTGATTTTACCGCGAGTAAACCGTAAAAGTATTGATGAGGCGGTAAGCGAAGCATGAAAGCAATGATTTTGGCTGCGGGGCGTGGAGAGCGTTTACGACCTTTAACCGACACCTTACCTAAACCGTTAGTGAGCGTTGCCGGTAAACCATTAATAGAATATCACATAGAGAAACTTGCTTTGCTGGGGGTGAGTGACATAGTGATCAATCAGGCGTGGTTAGGGCATAAATTACCTGAAATATTAGGCGATGGAAGTCGTTGGGGAGTGAAGATCCGTTATAGCGATGAAACCACTGCGTTAGAAACGGCTGGCGGTATCAAGCACGCATTACCATTATTAGGTGATGAGCCCTTTTTAGTCATCAACGGTGATATATTTATCGATTACTTGCCCGATGTCTCGTTAGCTTATCGAAAGGTTATCCAAGCTGAAGCGGACGCGTTTTTATGGTTAGTTGATAATCCAGCGCATCATCCGCAGGGGGATTTTGCTATTGATGTGAATGGCCAATTAACGGTTGATGATGAGCCAAAGTTAACCTTTGCTGGCTTGGGCATTTACCATCCTCGATTATTTATAAACTTACCCGAAGGTAAACAAGCCTTGGGACCTGTGCTGAAGCAATCAATGAGCCAGCAGCGGATACAAGGTGTGCATTTTAAGGCTTATTGGTGCGATGTCGGGACGATTGAGCGACTAGAACAACTGCAGAGTCGATTACTGGCTCAAGATTAAGGCATGCGAGCGCGCCTAAATGCGAAGCGCGACATATTAATTATTTAACCGTAGTGGAAAACAACATGCGAATTTGGGGTAAAGTTTTTGGGTTTATCATTGGGTTTATGTTTGGGCGTTTCTTTGGGGCTATTTTAGGCTTATGGTTAGGCCATGCTTATGACAGACGCCAAGGCTTAAGCGCGTTAATGCGTAAAGGCGGTGAGCGTCAGGCGATGTTTTTCAATGCTACATTTGCCGTCATGGGTCATGTAGCTAAAGCCTCTGGGCGAGTGACTGAAACCGACATCCGTATTGCGGCCATGTTAATGGATCAAATGAAGTTATCGGGACAATCGCGTATTGATGCGCAAACAGCTTTTCGCCAAGGGCGCCAAGCTGATTTTGATCTGTTACAGCAGCTTGAGTTGTTTCGACAAGCCACTCAAGGCCGAGCTGAGTTAGCGCAGATGTTTTTAGAGATCCAAATTCAAACTGCATTATCTGATGGTGAGTTACATGCCAACGAGAAGCAAATTTTATCCGCTATTGCCAATAAGCTTGGTCTTGCTGCACAACTTGATGTGTTACTGGCTCGTTGGCAAGCTGAATTCAGTCATCATCAGTCGCCGCAAGGTAATAAAATGCCGCTGACTGATGCTTATGTACTCCTCGGCGTATCAGAGTCTGCAAGCGATCAAGACGTTAAGCGTACTTACCGCAAACTGATGAACGAACATCATCCTGATAAGCTTGTTGCAAAAGGCTTACCAGAAGAAATGATGGAGCTTGCCAACACTAAAGCGCAAGATATTCAAGCTGCTTACGAGCGAATTAAAACTTCACGTGGAATGCGTTAGTAATAGGCTCAATGCCTGTGCACGCTGTTATTAATAGGGCCAAAAATCGATGAAAATAGTGGTATTAGATGGTTACACTCTGAATCCTGGTGATTTGAATTGGCAGGCGCTAGAGGCATTAGGCGAGTGCGATATTTACGACCATACACCACTCGATCAAATCGTCAGTCGCTGTCAAGGTGCGCAAATTGTGCTGACGAATAAAACCCAGTTGAGTGCTACAACCTTAAAGCAACTGCGCGGATTAATTTATATTGGGGTTCTTGCCACAGGCACCAATGTTGTAGACATGGATGCCGCAACCGCGCAGGGGATTGTGGTCACCAATATTCCTGCTTATGGCCCAGATGCCGTGGCGCAAATGGTGTTTGCCCATATTCTGCATCACCATCAGCAGGTGGCCTTACACGATCACGCTGTTAAAGCTGGACAATGGGCTGCTAATCGGGATTTTTGTTTTAGTTTGAGTCCATTAACCTCGTTAAAAGGATTGACCTTGGGGGTGGTGGGGTATGGCGATATTGGTCAGCAAGTTGCCAATTTAGGTGTGGCATTCGGTATGAATGTATTGATCACCACTACACAACCAAAAACGAATTTACCAGCAGCCATTCAATGGTGTCAACGTGACCATTTACTTAAGCAAGCCGATATTATATCGCTACATTGTCCGCTTAATGCGGCAACCAAATATATGATAAACAGTGACAGTTTACGCTTACTTAAACCGGGTTGTTTATTGGTTAATACTGCTCGCGGCGACTTGATTAATGAAATTGATTTAGCCCAATGGCTTAACCATGATCATGGATTTGCTGGCGTTGACGTGCTATCAACTGAGCCGCCAAGTCATGATAATCCGCTCCTTAGTGCTGCCAATATTACCATTACGCCGCATATTGCCTGGGCAACATTGCAGGCTAGACAAAATCTACTCAACATCGCGGTTGAAAATGTACACCAGTTTCAACAGGGTAAAGTGTTGAATCAGGTTAATGGCTAATGGCTTTTTAATCACCACCAGTAATACGGATATTCGCTTATGTCACTATGGAAAATCTTGTTTGATTTTGTTGATAAAGAACGGACAAAGTTTGATAACGTGCGTCATGATACCCATGCGCTGCAATTTGAGATTGAATCAAATATTCATTTTATCGTTGATGGCTTAGCGCAGGAAATCAGCGCCGCTGATATTATTAAAGGGTTAGAAACTAAAGCGTTTGAACATGCCATGAGCTCAGGTTTACGTATTCGACAAGCTCGACTGAGCGCTAAAACCATTGAGGGTTATAAAGAGTTTGATAAATATCTAGATGAGCCAAGTGATGTGCTGGTGAAAAACCTGTATATGAAAATCACCGTATTACGAAAATTGATCAATGTGGGTAAGTTTGATCAGGAACGTAAACTCAAAGCGCTATTTCGTCTAATGATGTTAGTCCACTTTCATTTAGCCAGTAAGTCACTGCCAAAAGCAAAAAACTAAGTTATCAAGCTAAGGTATACATTCACTTAAACACAAAAAGCAAAAAGCAAAAAGCAAAAAATAAGCCGCTGAAACGTGTAACAGATTCGGCGGCTTAATTTTGTCTATCAAGTCATTTTGTTGAGCTGTTATTGCTTAACTGAGATAAGCGTTATTTAAAATATAACCTTGATATTACTCGCCACTATTTTAGCTTTTTCGACCGCTGCTTCCACCGAGCTATCACGGGCTAATGCAACGCCTAAACGACGGCGACCATCAATATCTGGTTTACCAAACAAACGTAATTGAGTGTTAGCCGGGGCTAACGCAGCCGCGATGCCTTGATAACGAATATTGGTCGAGGTGCCTGTTGCTAAAATCACTGCAGAAGCACTGGGTCCATGTTGGGCAATATTGCTGATTGGTAAGCCCAAAATCGCTCGAACATGCAAAGCAAATTCAGATAAATCTTGGCTGATTAAAGTGACTAAACCTGTGTCGTGTGGCCTTGGTGATACTTCAGAAAAGTACACTTCATCACCGCGAATAAATAGTTCAACCCCAAATAAGCCATATCCACCCAGAGCTTCAACCACACGTTGGCTCATAGCTTGAGCTTTTTGTAGTACATCAGCTGGCATGGCTTGTGGTTGCCATGATTCACGATAATCACCATCTTCTTGTCTGTGACCAATTGGGTCACAAAAGTGAATGCCATTAACAGCGCTAATGGTTAGCAAGGTAATTTCGTAATCAAATGGAATAAAGGCTTCAACAATCACTCGGCCTTTGCCTGCGCGGCCGCCTTCTTGAGCGTAAGCCCATGCGTGCTGAACAGTATCTGCTGATTTAATCACACTCTGACCTTTACCAGATGAGCTCATCACCGGCTTAACCACACAAGGAATACCAATATCGGCTACGGCTTGTTCAAATTCTGCTTGGGTGTCACAGAAAAAATACTTTGAAGTTGGAATCGCTAAGGTTTCTGCCGCTAGACGGCGAATTCCTTCACGATCCATAGTCAGTTTGGCCGCATTGGCTGTCGGCACGACATGCAGACCTTGTTGCTCTAGTTCCACTAAGGTTTGGGTGGCAATGGCTTCAATTTCTGGAATGACTAAATCAGGCTTTTCAAGCTCAATAACCGCTTTTAATGCCTGAGCATCCAGCATGTTAATTACATGAAAACGATGAGCAATTTGCATAGCAGGCGCATTAGGGTAGCGATCAACCCCAATCACCTCAATACCATAACGTTGCAGCTCAATAGCCACTTCTTTGCCGAGTTCGCCGCAGCCTAATAGCATCGCCTTAATCGTGCCTGGAGTATTTGCTGTGCCAAATGTAGTAGGAATCGCCATGATGATGTACAGCCTCTGTGTAGGGATATTTTTATATGCCGAACAGTGTAACGAGATGCGCTATTAAAAAGCCAATATAAAAGTCACTTTATGGCGAAAATAGTACAAATATGACCGTTTTTTGTGATGAAAGATTGTGTTTTTTGACGACAAGTCTAGATTTTGCATGTGTTGTAGCTATGAGTCATGGCACGACAGGATTTACATTCTTTGCGATTATTGCTCGGCTTTATGCTTAGGCGAGTTGTGACGTCATATCCTGAGAATGCTCCTTAGTGATAACAAAGGATATTGCTGATAGCAATGCGCCAGATGACACGCTAATGACTTTGATTAATACGCAAAAAAGGCGCCGAGGCGCCTTTTTGTTTGCATCAAAAAGATTACTTAATTTTTTTGTACTTCACGGTACTGCTCACTTTACCGACTTTAACACGACGGCCATCCATGTTTTTCTCGGCAATCATCTGTGCGCCAGCGTTATCACCGCGTTGTTGCTTTTTGGCAAAACTACGACGTTTTTCAATTTGCTTAAGCAGTATTTCACGGCTACCCACTTCATAACCTGGTACCGTAACACGGCGAATTTGTTGGCCAATTAATTTTTCAATGTCAGCTAATGTGCGTTCTTCTTCACGGCTTACAAACGAAATTGCCACACCAGTTTTACCTGCACGGCCAGTACGGCCAATACGGTGGACATAATCTTCGGCTAAAAACGGTAAGTCGTAGTTAACAACGTATTCAAGGTTTTGAATATCAAGACCACGGGCAGCAACTTCGGTGGCCACTAATACACGAATTTTGCCTTCAACAAATTCACGTAGCGCGCGACGACGACTACCCTGGGCTTTTTCGCCATGAACCACGCCAGATGGAATACCATCTAGATTTAACTCTTTAACTAACTTGTCTGCCGCATCACGGGTCGCGGTAAATACTAACACTTGGCGCCAGTTCTTCGTGCCGATAAGCTCAGATAATAATTCACGCTTGCGACGTTGTTCAACAGGGTAGATAACTTGGCTTACGGTAGCTGCTGTGGTGTTTTGTTTATCCACAGTAATTACTTTTGGTTTTTCAAGCATTTCATTCGCTAGCTTTTTCACTTCAGTAGAGAAGGTGGCAGAGAACAACATGTTTTGGCGATTTTTATTTACTGCTTGGAGGATCTTTTTAATATCGGCACTAAAGCCCATATCAAGCATACGGTCGGCTTCATCAAGTACTAAAAACTCAACATTAGATAAACTTAAGTTACACGCCACTATGTGTTCAAGTAAACGACCAGGCGTTGCAACAATCACGTCGGCGCCGCGTTTCAGTTTTTGCGACTGATTATCTATCTTAACGCCACCATAAATGGTTAATACAGTTAAGTTGAGGTGTTTACTGTAAGCGGTAATGTTATCTGCAACCTGTGCGGCAAGCTCACGAGTTGGTGTAAGAATTAAGGCGCGAGTGTTAGACGGCATCGTTTCTTTTGGGTTATCACACATTCTTTGCAGAATAGGCAGTGCGAAAGCCGCCGTTTTACCTGTTCCTGTTTGTGCGCTGGCCAACACGTCTTCACCACGGCGGATTGCCGGGATCGCTTGTTGTTGAATTGGCGTCATAGATTGATAACCGCACTCAGCGATCGCGCGTAATATTTCTGGGGCGAAGCTAAAAGATTCGAATTTCATGGTGCGGTTCCTGTATGTACATCAAAACAAAGCGATTTAGTTGCGATAAGTTAATATTATCTGCACAACATCAATCTGGAATATTGGGGCCGATAGCCTTATTTATGGCTGAACTCATGCTTAACTGGGTTGATTAACGTCTTCGGATAGCTGAAAAACATTAAGCTTGAATGATACACCCAATTGAGTGCCATCGATAAGCGGCCGCGGAGTATAACAAACTTTTGTTTAAATCCTGAACTTTATCTGTGTCAAAAGAGAAGATTTTTTAGCAGGGAATAGTTTAGATGATATGGATTGATAGTCATGGCAATTACAGCACCTTAAGTGCGTGGCTGCTAACTCGTTTTTGGACAGAAACGTCTTAGGTTGATCCCCTCAGACGTACTTTAACCAAAGCTTGTTAGAACTGAAGCACTAAAGTCTTAAGTCTTAAGTTCAGATGATGATAAGTATGGCTAAGTTCTGAAATACTTAAGAAGCTATTGAGATTATCTCCACATTAATTAGACTATTTAAAGTCACTACTTAAAAAGTAACCCTAGGTTATAGGGCTACTCAGTACTAGCAATCTTTCTTCCTGAAAGTAAAAGAACACTTTTAAGTCGTGCTATAAGTAATTGATTATTAGATGTTTTTGCTATTGCAGGCATTGAGCTCGACTATTCAGCCAACACTTTTTTAAACTGGACATGTTTAACTCGATTTGAGGACATCTTGAACCCAGTAATTACGCTTTCGGGGTTTCTTTCTATATGGATGACACCAAGGTTGCGACTGACCAGCATATCTTGTTGCACTGCATCAAGCTTAGATATCAGACTGTTACCTATATGAAGCTGTAGCTCACCGTCAATTATCTTGATGTGGTAATTGACCATTAATGCTTCACTGTAAAAATTTCCCGTAAATTGGGCTAATTGGTCGCCGGTGTAATTGGCTGGTGTGTACTCATCACATATAAAGGGATCCTGACCATTTACCGAGACTGACATTTGATTACTTTTAGGCATAAAAGTCATAATGACGTTAGCAGACACACCCATTAGCTTGAACTGCTTTTCGGAAAGAGGGGCTAAATCATATTCTCGTTCGGGGGCTGGTGATAGCTTTAACTTTCCCTGTTTAATATACACATGACGTGAATCACTTCTATCTTCACTCCAATAGTGACCAGAAAAATTCTTTAACTGATCTGCGTTAAGTTCAATAAACTGCGGCGCACTTTCAACTTCTTTTTTGTAGAACTGATTTAAATATAGATCAGCAACTTGGTGTGCTAAACCAGTTGAATAAGCATCCTCTCTGTTCGCTAGGACAATGACTGAAAATTTTTGCTCTGGAAATCTAATCAGATTCGACTTAAAACCGCCAAACCACCCTGCGTGGTCTATCTGTTTAAGCCCTTTATAATCACTTATACGAAGCCCAGAAGCATAATCAAGTTGCTCACCGTTATTGAGCGTTCCAACGGTTGTCATTTTTTCCCAAAAGTTTTTATCAAACACTTTTTGTTGATAAAACTCATCGTCCCATTTTTTTAAATCTTCTACAGTAGTTAAAATGCCGCCATCACCAATAAGATCTAATGTTGACATGTTAATTTCGAATTCAGGTCCAGAGAAGGGGGTATATCCATAGGCTTTATTTTTCACAATACGGTTATGATTATTATGAAACCGCGTATTGTGCATCTTCAGAGGCTTAAAGATTTCATTGTCAGCGAATGAGGCCATTGAAACTCCCGTTACCTTTTGCACTATTTGTGCAAGTAACCAATAACCTGAATTACTGTATAAAAACTCCTCCCCAGGATTGAAATTAAGTGATGGTTGAGCGGTCAACCACCCCATGACCTCTGCATCATCATAGTAATCATCAGTTCGAAAACCTTTTAACTCTTTAAGGTTAAAATAATCTCTAACCCCACTAGTGTGGTGGAGCAAATGTCTTATGGTGATGTCTTTTGCATAATCTGGAAAATCTGGAAAGAAAGAGTAGAGCGAATCGTTTAAATTCAAATTTTGTTGCTGAACTAATAGGAGAATAGTCGCTGCTGTGAATTGTTTTGAGGTAGATGCAATTCTAAAAACGGTGGTTGGAGTATTAGGGACTGAGTGCTCGATATTGGCTAAGCCATATCCTTTACTGAAAATGAGTTTACCTTCTTTAATAACTGCTACAGTGCCGCCTGGCTGGTCAACTTGTTCCCATTCGGAAAAAATACTATCAATGTCAAACTGGCTAGGCTCAGCAATAGCATCTGGGCGAAATGTAGAAATAACAATAAACACACTCACGAGGATTAATGATCTGATTTTTAGCAACTTAAACTCCATTTTAAAATTACATGTCTTCTTTTAGTCCACTGTATTCTATTTTTGTTCAAAATACTTACAAGTGAACATCTCCTTGGTAACCCTTGTCCTCGATTGCAAGCCAAACTCACGACTTCTTTCTTACATCTATTCAAATAGAGTATTCAAATGTATACAAGAGTGGCTTTTTATTTAGCTATACAAAAAACTGCTGACTCGAAGATCTCCGTTTGAAGTGAACGAATGTGTAAAGCTATTTTGATCTAAAGCTTGAGACTAGTTCACATTGTAAGAGCTATTTTACAAGGGCAGCAAGATTCTCAAAAAGTTAACCGAAAAGGGAAATACTGTTGTTTTCCTCTCGTCACTTTTTGCAAAAGATTAGGGGCGAAGCGACACAACGTAGTTTATTAAATGACTAACAAGGTTTGGGGCATAAATGATTTGCATACCTTGCTTGCAATTGGCGTGATTCAACTCTGAACTTGAGGACGTTGAAGAAAATAGCGTGAAGCTCACATGGATGTGAGCTTAGCTTTCGCGGTACAGGATGTACCATCGGAAGCGTTAGCATTTTCGAATAAGGCCGAAGCAAGTTTCAAATGAAATTAAAAGCTCATTCAATCCCCATGGCGACCTTTTCGCAGCTGTTGTTTTGTAAATAGCGAAAATGTTGCGGGGCGGCTGGGAGTTCCAAGAGGGAATAGCCGTTGATTTCCTCTTGGTCTGGTGTGGGCGAAGCGCCACGACGTTAGTGACCGCAGGTCATAGCCTAACCAACGTTGGGGCAAAACCAAGTTAGCTTATATGGTTATTGAAAACAAAAAGGCCAGCCTCTATGGCTGGCCTTAATATTGAATTTACAATTGGGTTAAATCGCCCAGCCACCCATGTAGAAAGCGACTAAACCTAGGGTGATTAAGATGACCCCAAGTCGCAGTTTACGCCACTCGCCGCTACATATGCGGCCAATAACCAAGGTAACAAAGCCAAGCATAATCCCAGTAACGATATTACAGCTTAAAATGATAAATACCGCGCAGGTTAGGCCTGCCATTGCATCGACTTTATCGTCAAAATCAAGCTTGGTGACGTTGCTTAACATCAGTAAGCCAACATACATAAGCGCAGGAGCTGTTGCATAAGCGGGTACCAAAAAGCTTAACGGCGCTAAGAACATCATCATCAAAAATAACAAGCCAACGATGGTTGCCGTTAGGCCGGTTTTGCCACCTGCTGCGGTTCCAGCTGCGGATTCAATATAAACTGCTGCAGGAGCGCCGCCGACCACGCCAGCAAAAATACTGCTGACTGAGTCTGATGTCAGTGCTTTACCACCGCCGACAATATTGTCGTTATCATCGAGAAGTTCCGCTTGTCCGGCAACTGCTCTAATCGTGCCTGTGGCATCGAAAATGGCGGTCATCACCAATGCCAATACAATCGGCAGTACTACTGGATTCAATGCGCCCATAATATCGAGTTGACCAATCAGCGATGTATCAGACATTAAGTCCGGCAAAGCAAATAGCCCTTGATAAGTCACGCTAGGATCAAATATTAACCCAAAAATCGATAGTCCAACTATTACCAATAATATGCCACCTGGTGTGCCCCGGCGCTCAAGCCCTATGGTCATAGCAAGACCAATAATCGTTGCGATAACCGGTAAACTATTAATATCACCAAGCTTTACGGGTAAACCGGCATCGTTTGATACAATCAATTTAACGCTATTGGTTGCGATAAGGAGTAAAAACAGACCAATACCAATTCCCGTACCGTGAGCGATACCGGTTGGCAGGTTAGTGAGCACCCATTGACGGATCCCTGTGACACTCACAAGTGTAAATACGATACCCATCAGGAAAATAGCGCCAAGAGTCACTGGAATCGATATTCCCTGTCCCAGCACCATGCTAAATGCAGTAAATGCGGTGAGTGATATTGCACACCCTATGGCCATAGGTAAATTAGCCCATAGTCCCATGAGTAATGAACCAAACGCGGCAATTAAACAAGTGGCGATAAATACCGCAGCAGGATCAAACCCTGCCGCGCCGAGCATGTTTGGCACCACAATCACCGAATAAACCATCGCTAAAAACGTCGTTAAGCCAGCAATGACTTCACGTTTTAAGGTACTACCTCGGGCAGATATATTGAAATAACGATCCAAAAATGAATCAGAAGCGGCGGTCGAGCTAGAGAGAGTCTGTTCAGACTTCATAGTGATTATACCTTTTGATCTCTTAAATTATGAGTTAACCAATGGTCATTCATTGGCGACACGGCTATGGCAGGTAGAGCCCTAAACAAGAAACACTTAGGTGAGAGATCCACTTGGCGCATATAGCGTTAGTGACCTGCGAGTATTGTGCTAAACAACTTTGTTATACACATGTCTGGTAAAATTTACTCTTACCAACATAGCCTTTGTTGGCGCGGAGTTTACAACAATCGACAATGCGGAAATAGGAAGAGGCTAACATTTTTTGTTATATAGGTAAAAACGCACTAAAAACAGATTGTTTTGTATACTTCACAATAAAATTAACTCGCTGCAGTTATAACCCTTTGAGCATTTATCACTAATAACGGATCGCCGCCCTTGGTATGGCAATTTAATACCATTATTTAGTAATAGTGGCGTTTGCCAAGAATAGGCAAATTAACCGACGTGAGTTCAAGGTCGACGTTGGCAACATTATGCTGTTATTGCGCATTATCGGTGTAGAGATGACAGTGACGTCTTACGATCCAAACGGGTTAATACATGTATACAGGTTAACTCATGGTAAATCTGACGATAAATATGCTTGTGATGATGGGGGAAATATTGCCGCTGATGTCGTGCCTTAGCGTGCTATGACCTAGTTTGAACTTAATGGTATTTCACTAAAAGGGCTTTAGACGAGTTATTCATCTAAAGCCCTATATTCAGTGCTCGCGCGTTATGCTGTATTGGTTAACGCTTAAATCGCAGCAGTTACTTTATTGAGCCAAGTTAACTCATCACCTTGCATTAATGGCGCTAAGGTTTGATGCACTTTTTGCTGATATTGATTAAACCAATTGACTTCAACATCAGTTAACAATGACTTATCAATTAAGCGTGCATCCATTGGAATATGAGTTAACACATCAAACTCGTACATTTCACGCTCTGCACCCGTTAGGGCTTGGCAATGCTGCACAGTGACCAGATTTTCGATACGAATACCAAAACCGTCGGCGCGGTAATAACCAGGCTCATTGGACAATACCATGCCCGGCAGTAATGCCACGCCATTGACGTTTTTGCCAATACGCTGCGGGCCTTCATGAACACTTAAAAAGTGACCGACACCATGGCCAGTACCATGGTCATAATCAAAACCATGTTGCCATAAATACTGACGAGCAAACGCATCGAGTTGTTGACCAGAAGTGCCTTTAGGGAAACGGGCAGTATCAAGGGCAATATGGCCTTTTAATACCAGCGTGACCATTTTCTTCTGCTCATCGGTCACCTTGCCAATGGCGATGGTGCGAGTGACGTCTGTGGTGCCATCTAAATATTGCGCGCCAGAATCGACCAAATAAATGCTGTCCATGGTCATGGTGCTTGGCGTGCCATTATTGTGGTTGTAATGGCACATAGCGGCATTGGCGCCGGTAGCTGAAATGGTGTCAAAGCTTGGTTCGCGATACAGCGGGTCTTGTAATCTAAAGCTTTCTAATTTTTCAGCCAGTTGGGCTTCATCATGCATGATGTGTTGCTCAACTTGGTTATCTAACCAGGCTAAAAAGCGGCTCACTGCTGCACCATCACGGATATGACATGCACGCATACCGGCTAATTCGGCGCTATTTTTTTGTGCTTTAGGTAATGCAACAGGGTCACTACCTACAATCAGCTTTGCGCCAGCTTTTTGTGCGAGTAGTTGTGAGTATGCGTTAGCAGAATGTGGGTCAGCTAATAACTTAACCCCCTTCATTTGTGCCAACACAGAAGCCAGCTCTGCTTCATCTTTAAAGCTCACGCCAGTACCAACGTGCGCGGCAATATTTTGCGGCACTTTGGCTAAATCGGTAAAAAAGGTCATGTCGCCATTGGTTGATAATAATCCACAACCAAGAATGACGGGGAAGCGTGGTACGTCATTACCACGGATATTGAGTAACCAACAGCATGAGTCTAATGCTGCAATTAGAGCGACGTCGGCACCTTGTTTTTTAACCAACACACCAATTTGTTGACGTTTCTCAACGCTATTACGTCCTGCACCTTGGTGACTGAATAGCGTCATGGTTGATGCTGACGGTGCAGGGCGATCTAACCAACTTATATCGATTGGGTTGTTATCTACGTCGACGAGATTGATGTCGGCTTTATCAAATTGTGCTTTAGTTTGTTGATACCAAGCTAGGGTGTGTAAACGGCTATCGATGCCGACACTCGCGCCAGCAGGTAACGTGTCAATTAACCAGTCAATTTGTGGATCGTCATACAGACTTAAATATTCAAACAAGTCACCGTCTACTTGTTGACGCACTTGCACTGTGTAACGGCCGTCAGTAAATATTGCCGCGCGGTCTTTTAGCACAATAGCCATGCCAGCAGAACCGGTAAAGCCAGTGGCCCAATGTAAACGTTCATTACGGGCAGGTACGTATTCACCTAAATATTCGTCAGCGCGGGGAATGATGAATGCATCTATTTGGTTTACTTCAAGCTGCTGGCGAATGGCGCTAAGGCGCGTAGCAATAATATTGGACATGGTTTCTCCATTGGAGGCGACTGATGAACTCAGCTCTGTAGAATGAAGGCTGATTATCGCAAGTGTGACGGCAAACTGGCAAGTGAAGTCGCTGACATAATGTTTATCAAACAGACAAAAATTGTAAACTTATATTGTATACAATGGTAACAAAGCTATGCAGGCGGTATTCTTATCGGTAGTAACTATCTTGTATATTTGGACAAGATAAGACGATTTGATTCAATCATTCTATTGCTAGATAAATAACAATAAAAATAACTAAAGGAAAACCTATGACAATCGGTGTAGGCGGCGTTAGCCCGCAACAAGCATTAGCCACACTCACGAATATGACTCATGGCATAGGGTTGATAAGTGATGATGAATTTAATCGACGAATTCAACATGCACAACGATTGATGGCACAACACGGTTTAGATGCGATTTATGTTAATGCTGGCACTAACTTGTACTATTTTACTGGTACTCGTTGGTTTGCGAGTGAGCGTATGGTTGGCGCGATTATTCCTGCTGTGGGTGAGGTGCAGTATATTGCGCCAGCTTTTGAGCTCGATACGTTACAGGGATATATGACCATTAAGGGCCAAGTGAATACGTGGCATGAGGATGAAAGTCCATTTCAGCTATTTGCCGACGTGTTAGATAACATTGGCGTGAGCCAAGCCAAAATTGGTATTGATGAGTCAACCGCCTTTTTCATCAGTGATGGCATAGCCCAAGCCGCTCCACAGCATCGATTTGTCAGCGCCACAACGGTTACAGCTGGGTGTCGGATGATGAAGTCGGTTGCTGAAATTGCCTTAATGCAACGTGCTAAAGATATGACCCTTGAAGTACATAAAGCGGCGGCCAGCATATTATACGAGGGTATTACTACCATAGAGGTTGAAAACTTTATTCACCAAGCTCATGTTGCCGTTGGTGCGCCTAAAGGATCGTATTTTTGCATCGTACTATTTGGCCAAGATACTGCTTATCCGCATGGGGTTAAATCGCCTAAAGCATTAGCGCTAAATGACACAGTCCTGATTGATACAGGGTGCCAGTTACAGGGATATAACTCAGATATCACCCGTACTTATGTATTTGGTGAACCCAACGCTCGTCAACGTCAGTTATGGCAACTTGAACAAGATGCGCAAATTGCCGCATTTGAGGCGGCGCAAATTGGTACACCGTGTGGCGAGGTAGATGCTGCTGCGCGCAAAGTACTTGAAGCTGCAGGTTTTGGTCCAGGTTACGCAGTTCCGGGCTTACCCCATCGTACAGGCCACGGTATTGGTTTAGACATTCATGAATGGCCATATTTGGTGGGTAATGATATTACCCCGCTGGCGGTTGGTATGTGCTTTAGTAACGAGCCAATGTTATGCGTACCAGGCGAGTTTGGTATTCGCCATGAAGACCATTTCTATATGACAGCGCAAGGGCCTAAATGGTTTACACCGCCGGCGAAATCTATCGATGATCCGTTTTATCTAGCATGATAATCAAATTGTTATCGAGTGAAGCCTAATGAGTCAATAACCCATAACAAAAAGCCTCCAACAAGGAGGCTTTTTTATTTTCAGTTTAAACTGATACTCAGTGCTGATTAGTTAATCTCAAATAACTCAACGTCAAATATGAGTACTGAACCACCTTCAATTTTGCCGGTGGAGCGATTGCCGTAAGCCAATTGGCTAGGAATATAAAAACGGAATTTATCGCCAATGCTCATTAGTTGTACACCTTCGGTCCAACCAGCTATGACTTGGTTTAAGCCAAAGCTGATCGTTTCGCCGCGATCAACAGAACTGTCAAATACTGTACCGTCAATGAGTGTACCGTGATAATGCACGGTGACTTTACTTTTTGCGCTCGGATGTTCAGTGTTTTCGCTTTTGACTAATACTTCATATTGTAAGCCCGATAAGGTTTGTATCACACCTTGGCGTTTGGCATTTTCAGCTAAAAAAACCTTACCTTTCTCAATATTTTCTTTCGCGGCTTTAGAATTGTTAGATTGAGTAAAAAAATAAAAAATAACGCCCGCAATGACCAGTACGGCCAAAATCATACGCATAATTGATCTCGAATTGTTGGGTAGATAGTGCGACTAGTTTAGCGCAAAAACTGCTGGGCTAATACTTCTCAACGTAGCTAAAGGTAACATTGAGCTAAGAGGTTAACGGTATGCGTCTAATAACGGATGCCACTGCTGGTAACACAATAAGCTGAGCCCTGCTGAGTTGAGTACGATACAACACCACAACACCCATTTAAAAGATGATTTTTGGGTTTTATGGCGTAAGTGATATTGCCCAAGTAGCGCTGCAGGCCAGCCGCCAATTAAGGCAAAAAATTGTAAGGTACTTTCTTTTATGCGCCATTTCCCTCGTTTAGCCGCCGATTTGTCGCGGTAGTACAAGGTAAATGTGAGCAGATTAATTATGCCATATACTCCAGCAAGCCAAGGCTGGACTGCAGCCCAAATAGCACCGATAAGCAGTAACATTAACCAAGCAAATTTATTCATGCTAGCGTCAGCCCAGTAAGAGTAAGTTCATCTATCTGATGAGATAGAGCAATATTGCACAGAATGTCTGTTATTAGCGATTTTCTCATAAGTATTGATTATTCATTAGCTGGTACGTGAGACTAGCATACGCCAAAGCTTTTCTAGCGGACCTTGATTAAATATACGTAAATAGACATCGGCTAACACCAGCTGTAACAGGCTGTAGATAATTGCAATTGATAAGTAACCTGTTCTATCTAGCGAGTACAGCCACTCTGGTGCGATATAACGTAGTAGCAATATACCGACAATTGATTGCAGAATGTATAAACTAAATGCCAACTTACCAACGTTCTGCAGCAGAGTTAATCTATGGGGAGTATTTTTGCATAGCTTTACAATAATATGGATATAAATCAAAGCAGTCGCAAGCGCGCTGAACCATAATAATAGATCTGATATCGCTTCCCACATTGGATTACCGCTAAGACTCAGCAGTGAATCTAATGATGACAATACCACGGCCCAAAACACACATTGCCACAGGGTTTTATTGTCCAGCCCATCAATAAATATATTACGTTTATATAACTACATGCCCAATAGCATTAAGCCTGCGATATACCACATTAACGTTAATGGGATCACCGCTAACATGTAAGCAAACAAGCTTAAATGCAGCTTCAGTTGTTGCGAATAGCTGCCGGTCCAAGCCGACAGTTGCTCAGTGAAAAAAGCTGACTCGCGTGAGTAAACTTGATCGTCAGGCATCAGTGAAATAAGCGCGATGGGGATTAGTGATAAAAAGATAAACCATTTAGCCTTGCTAATTAGCTCATCGGCACTGAGTCTGATGTAGCGAAAAGCTAATAGTCCTGCGACACCATATGATAATAGTATATCGCCGGGAAAGATGAATATGGCGTGTATTACGCCAAAGGCAATTAGCCAATATTGGCGGCTTTTTATGTGTTTATTGTTCTGGGTAGTGGTGGCAGTATCCATTTCCATTTGCTGGCGTTGGTATTGGATTAACATTCCTACACCGAAAATCATCGCAAATAGGCTAAAGAAACGACCTTCTAAAAAGAAATTGCTAAAAATGAGTATGCCAATATCTGATAGAGGTTGGATTTCATGGGGAGCATAACCGAAAAAACTATTGCCCATAAAATAGATATTAAGGAAGAAAATACCTAATACGCCAAGCCCTCTAATCGCGTCAAGATTAGCCAAACGTATCGGTTTACTCGGAGCAGTTTGCTCATCCATGTCAGTTGTAACGTTAATAACCGAATTCCTTTTGCTATTAGCTATTTATGAACCCTCTTTATTCATTAAAGAGGCGCTGTTAGAGATTACCAACCACCTGTTGTAATGCAACTAGATAATGCGTTTAAGCTTGAAAAAACCATTATATAGGCCCAACGTTGAGTTTTGTACTGAGTAAAGTGGTATCTGTATTGCATAGCTATAACCATACCTAGCAGCGATATCGCATTGCTGTTGTTTTTATCGATACCATTTCACAGAAAAAACCAACAAGTTAAGTAATGCTTGAATTAAGGATAAATCTCATGACAAATGAAAAAATAATATTGATTACCGGTGCCTCTAGTGGCATAGGTGCCGCAACCGTAGATAAGGTACTAGAAGCCGGACACAAAGCCGTGATCACGGCAAGAAGCACTGATAAACTTAATGAAATAGCTAAACGTTGGGGCGAAGACAAGGTCTTGGCGGTAACGGCAGATGTATCCAAGCTGGATGAGATTAACAATGTCGTTGCCAAGGCAAAAGAGAAATTTGGTCGAATCGATGTTGTCTTTGCTAATGCAGGTACTGGCGTTAATGCTGCAGGCATTGAAAATGGCGATCCAGATGAATGGAAAACGATGCTCGACGTCAATATTAATGCGTTATTATTTACTGCAAAAGCCAGTTTACCTTCGCTAAAAGAAACGCAGGGGCACTTTATTATTACCAGTTCAATTGCTGGCAAGATAACGCTTAAAGGCTCTGTTTATGGCGCTTCAAAATGGTTTGCTTACGGGTTTGGACAGAATTTGGCAGCCGAAATGGCTGAATGGAACGGACGGTGTACCACGATATGCCCCGGCATGGTTAACACGCCATTTTTCGATGAGGCTAAACCTGACAAACTAGACCCTAGCGATATAGCAGATGCTGTTATATATGCTATTTCTGCTAATCCGCGATGTGATATACGTGAAATAACCCTTATGCCAACTAAGTAGCGGGAATAAAGTAGCGTAAGTCATTAAATTAGTTTGTTTAATTCATATTTTATTAACGTAAATTTTCTTCATACCCATAGGGATAGCTTGCCGATGCACTGCATCAGCGCTAGCCCTAAAGCGAATTAATCGATTATCCTATCAATTCTTCTTACCTAACAGGGCACAGCTAATATAGTCGTGTTTAATAATGAAGGTGTAATAGTTACATTAGCGCTGTAATACTTACCTACAATACACTTAGTTAGGCCAGCGCCTTTGTTTCATTTTATGGTTGTATAAAACGGTATAAGAGATTATTTAGATATGTGCTTACTGGCCGTAAAGTATATTACGGGCTGAATCGTTATCTAAAAAAGGCTCCAACACATTTTAGTGTTGAAGCCATTGATAATCACCTTTGGATAAAAACATGGGGGCTATTTATCCCTATTCACTACGATTAAAATTTATATTTAAACCCGACCGCGGCCTATTTTAAATCGGTTGAGAAATTAGCATCATCAATATCATCGGTTGCACAATCATCGGTTGCACTATCAAGGTTTAAGTCACTGTCATATAGTGTGTCGTCGACCTCAGCGGTCCAGCTTTCGTTGATATGATAACTACCACCAACACTAGCAAATAAACCTTCATCATCAGTGCTGTCGCGAGCGCCAAGAACCGAATAATCAGTCTTGTGGCACAATTGACCACCATGGACACAAAGACTGATGTTGTCTGACACTGGCAAACCTAATTTTAAATTCAGGGAATAGCCATTAGTATCTGTATTGGCTAAATCGTTGCCCTAGTTACCAAAGTCAATGTAACCATCTTCAACTGCAATGTATTGATTAAATCCATAACCTGCAAATACTTGATATGCATCTTTGTCGTCATCACATTCTTCGTCGCCGTCTACTCGTAAATAACCATAGTTAGCAACAACGTAGAACCCTTATGCATCTACTTCTGGATTATATGTTTTTGCTTGTACGCTAGTGTTTAAGAAACCAGCGGTAAATAAGTGTACCCACTAATATTGTCTTTCTCCTTACATATCCCACCACTTAACTCGAGTTGAAGTGAGTTAAGTAGGTGAGCTTTTTGCGCTGCCACAAACCGCATAAACATTGACGACTTAATTCGCTATTTAATCTGTTATTCACTCCGGTATAAACATTAATACTCCACAAGGCTTGGTTAAATGACTTGAGTCAATCATGTAGATATCAGACAAGTTTATGTTCTCTATTGGGGAGTAAATTAAACCACAACCGTGTGTGTAAAAACTTCATATTCCTTGTAAATTATTCATCTTTTATAGATTAAGCAGATCAAGGTTGATTTTATTTTTCAATAAAATCAAGTTGATAAGTTTATTTTATTGTTGGGGTGTTTATTGCATCTAAGAAAGTAAGCTAACAATGGTTAGTAGTACAGTCAAAACAGGAGTGAATATGTTAAATCAAAAAACAAGTGTAGAGAATGTAACAGATGTCATCCAAGTTATGAGAGCTGGTGTCGAGTTTTACCAAGACACAATTGAGAAGGTCAGTAACCCAGCGCTCAAAAGTACTTTCACCAAAATGGCCACGAAAAAAGCCACAGCGATTCAAGCATTACAACCACTCGCCATTGCTGAGCAAGGTGATATTGAAGATGGGAGTTCTTTTGCGGTAGAGTCGCGCAAAATATACACCAAATTTGTGGCAGTGTTCTCAAGTGATGAAGACTACACCTATATTAAGCAACTTGAAGAAGTTGAAGATAAGGTGCTTGAAGTGCTGGATGATGCAATCGATAAAAATCAACAGGGTCAGGCATTGCTTATACTGACCAATATTCGAGCGGATGCGCAATCGATGCACGACGAAATGAAAACTCTGCAACAGTTACAGAAAAACTAGTACTGGTTCATTGTTTAAATGCCCTGCGGCGGGGTATTTGAATGCTTGGTTGTAATCTCTAAAGCCGGACTACGGATTAGGGATATTTTTGCGAAATGAGTCGATTGACTCAGGAAAATGAAATTCAGCAGTCGCTTGTAACTCTAGAGAAAATTCAGACATAAAAAAATCGGCCTCAGAAATAAATCTAAGACCGATTATG
>NZ_JACJER010000051.1:0-31526 GCF_014164185.1 Shewanella sp. SG44-6
TGGCAAAGAATTGATTGCTGAACGATTACACTATTTATCGCCTCGTTGGGATCAAAACTTTATCAAATTGAACTGTTCTTCACTGAGTGAAAATTTACTAGAAAGTGAGCTGTTTGGCCATGAGTCTGGTGCATTTACTGGTGCAAAAGGACGACATGAAGGCCGTTTTGAGCGCGCTGACGGTGGCACACTGTTTTTAGATGAGTTAGCCAACACATCTGGATTAATCCAAGAAAAATTATTACGTGTTATCGAATATGGTGAATTTGAACGCGTCGGTGGCAGTAAAACGGTTCAATCTGATGTTCGGCTTATTTGTGCCGCCAATGAAGATTTACCCACCTTGGCTGACAATGGTGAGTTTAGAGCAGATTTACTCGATCGTTTAGCCTTTGATGTGATTACCTTGCCCCCATTAAGGCATAGAACCGAAGACATTATGCCGTTGGCAGAACATTTTGCGATTAGTATGGCAAGACAACTATCACTAGAGTATTTTGGTGGATTTAGTCCACTCGCGATAGAACAATTAATGATGCACCGCTGGCCTGGAAATATCCGCGAATTGAAAAACGTTGTTGAGCGAAGTGTGTATCGTGAAGGGGCTGATGGCCAAGAAATTGATCATATTATATTAGACCCGTTTGCATCGCCCTATCGTCCGGTTAATCGAATCAAAACCCGCGAGCGTCAATCGGCGCCAGTTGAACATGTTGCAGACATCATCACAGAACACCAAGCGCCAAGTACTGAAACAGATGCATCAGTGTTGCTCAATAGCATCGAATTTCCAATAGATTTTAAAGAATATACTGAAAAAAGCGAAATAGAATTATTACAACGCGCGTTAGCTGAAGGCCAGTATAATCAGAAAAAAACCGCAGATTTACTAGGTTTAAGCTATCATCAACTGCGCGGAATTTTGAAAAAGTACAACTTACTCGACAAGAGCTGATTCTAGGTGGGACATGCGCATTGCCCCAATGCAATGAACACTGTTAAAATGTACCTTCAAAATCGAAAAAATATGATCACACTATGCCTGTTATTGTAAAACGCTGGTATCAGCTGATGTCTTTATGCCTCGCCAGCATCATGTTGACTGCGTGCGGACAGGCTCAATTGCCTTCTGGCTTGGTATATTGCAGCGAAGGTAATCCAGAAAGCTTTAATCCTCAGCTTGTGACATCAGGAACCACTATTGATGCCACTTCTCACCAAATTTACAGCCGTTTAGTTAACTACAGCCAAGAAAAAGCCGTTATCACACCCGGTTTGGCGACATCATGGCAGGTGTCTGACGATGGCTTAAGTTATCAATTTACCTTGCGTGAACATGTGAGTTTTCATAAAACACGCCATTTTAGTCCCAGCAGAGACTTTAATGCAGATGATGTATTGTTTTCATTTAACCGTATTATCGATCCGCTCCACCCCTACCATTTAGTCAGTAGAACTGGTTATCCATTTTTTCAAAGCATTGGATTTGCAGAGTTAATCGACAATATTGAAAAAGTAAATGACTACCAAGTTATCTTTCATTTAGTGCGTAAAGATGCATCTTTTTTATCTAATCTCGCTACTGATTTTGCCGTTGTGTTATCGGCTGAATATGGCTATCAGCTTTTAGTCCAGGGCACCCCTGAAGATATTGATTATTATGCGGTCGGCACGGGTCCTTTTCAGCTAAGCCAATATGTGAAAAACGAATATATTCGTTATAAAAAGAATCCTGTTTATTGGGGCCCCACGGTTGAGATCGATCAATTAGTGTTTGATATCACTCCCAGAAGCACCGCACGTATTGCCAAATTAATTACCGGTGATTGCAGTGTGTCAGCACTACCCAAAGCCGGCGAGTTAGCCGTGCTTGATCAACATAAAGATATTATTGTTGATGCCAAACCTGGACTAAACGTCGCATTTTGGGCCTTCAATACTCAAAAACCTCCGTTGGATGATGTGCGAGTAAGACGAGCCCTTGCACATGCTATTGATAAAAAGAACATTCTAGACGTTGTGTACAATGATACCGCAGTAGAAGCGACTGGGGTGTTACCACCAGCATCTTGGGCTTACAGTAAAAATTTATCGCCCAATGAATATAATCCTGAAAAAGCCAAAGAATTACTTAAACAAGCAGGCGTGTCTAATCTATCGATTAATGTGTGGGCCATGCCTGTAGCGCGAATTTATAACCCGAGTGCACTGAAGACAGCTGAGCTCATCCAAGCAGATTTAGCCCGAGTTGGGGTAAAGCTGAATATCATTAGCTATGATTGGAGTGTGTTCACACAGAAGCTAGCCAGTTCCAATTATGATTCGGTTCTCATTGGTTGGAATGCCGATAATAGTGACCCTGATAATTTTTTCACTCCGCTACTGAGCTGTGCGGCGTTAGCATCAAACAATAATCGCTCTCGCTGGTGCCAAAAAGACTTCGAACATCTATTAACTCAAGCTCAGAGCGTGTCGACCCAACCTGAACGTAAAGCGTTTTATCAATCAGCGGAAGCCATTATTAGCGATCAAGTTCCAATGGTCACGCTCGCTCATGCTAAAAAAGTGGTGTTAAAAAAGAACAATATCACTACCATGCAAATTAGGCCTTATGGCGGTATATCTTTTGCTAAAACAACCCAAATAATAGAGGGAAGCGAATAAATGTGGCGATACCTTTTTAGTCGCATAACCCTGTTTATGGCTACATCATTGATAATGATAGCCGTATTATTTATGGCATCGGGGCAGTTTCCTGTAAGTAAAGCGTATTCACTTTCGGGCATCCAATATCCAACGATTGAACAACAACAGCAAATTCAAAAGGATTACCAATTACAAGATAACCAACTACTGCAATTTACCGCTTACTTGCGCCAACGCTTATCAGGTAACTTTGGTATTTCTAGTAACTCACAGCAAGAAGTATTAGAAGAGTTAGAAGCGGTATTGCCAGCCTCTTTTGAATTATCGTTATTTTCTGGTTTTATTGCGGTGTTCTTTGGTGTTCCTATCGGCATACTCGCCGCGTTAAGCACTAATAAAGCACTGCAGAATAGTATTTTAGCTGTTACTTTAACCGGCTATTCTATCCCAGTGTTCTGGCTTGGCTTAAGCTTATCCATGTGGTTTGGGGTCAATCTTGGCTGGTTGCCTATTTCAGGACAGATTAATTTACTGTACGAAATAGAACCCGTCACAGGGTTTATGTTGATAGACACCTTATTATCCGAGTCGACATATCGGATACCTGCATTTCATGATGCATTGCTGCACTTAATATTACCGGCAGTAACCTTAGCAGTATTGCCTTTTACCTTGGTCGTGAGGATCACTCGACAAGCCATTTTAAATGTGATGAATCAAACCTATATTCGCGCCGCTGAAGCACGAGGCTTACACACGGCTAAAATTCTGTTTCGTCATGTATTGCCCAACGCTTTAATTCCGGTAATAAAAAGTATTGGCTTAATGTTAGGCTCATTTGCCAGTTATGGCATTGTAGTTGAAGTGATATTTTCATGGCCAGGAGTCGGCAGTTGGCTAGTATCGGGCATTTATCAACGCGATTATACTGTGATTCAAGCGGGTATTTTATCTGTCTCATTATTAATTATTTTCTTAAGCATTTTAATTGATTTACTGCATACAGCAATCAATCCAATGAGCAGAAAGGAATTGTATGCCTCGAATTAAGATATACCAAGAAGACCATATAGCCTCTCCTATGTGGCGGATGTGGCAAACATTTTCGGCAAATCCTTTTGCCGTAATAGGTTTGTGGGCAGTGATTTTTTTATTAATACTCACCATTTTCGCGCCACTGCTTGCGCCATATTCACCCGAAATGCAGGACCAGCAAGTACTGCTGTTGCCGCCATCTTGGGATCCTGCCGGATCTGTAGAACACTTTCTCGGCACCGACGATCTAGGACGTGATATTTTTAGTCGTATTTTACACGGCGTACAATTAACCTTTGGCATGTCATTAATTATTGTTGCCGCGTCGCTATTTATTGGCTTTATTATCGGTTCGCTTTCAGGAATGATGCGCGGAATTAAATCGAGTATTTTAAGTCATTTATTTGATGCATTGCTGTCTATCCCTTCGTTGCTCATGGCTATTTTAGTGGTTGCCGTAATGGGACCTGGGCTTAATAACGTGTTTTGGGGCGTTGGAATTGCCATGGTTCCGCAGTTTGTACGCGCGATCCATCTCGCTGTGCATGAAGAACTACAAAAAGAATATGTTACTGCCGCCAAATTAGATGGTGCAAATTCATTGCAAATTTTTTGGTATGTCATTATGCCAAATGTGTGGGATGTAGTAATTATTCAGGTCACAATGGCCATATCAGCAGCAATATTAGATATCGCAGCATTGGGTTTTTTAAACCTTGGAGCTCAAGCACCGAGTCCAGAATGGGGGGCTATGGTCGCACAAGGGCTGGATAATTTGTTACTCGCCCCATGGACGGTTACTATACCGGGTGTCGCAATCTTGTTTACCGTATTATCGGTCAACTTAGTTGGCGATGGTTTACGTTCTGCGCTTGCACCGATAAGAAATTAACCTATGCCTTTACTTGATATTCGTAATCTCACCATTGAATTAGATACCCCTGAGGGCACAGTAAAAGTGCTTGAAAAAGTCAGTTTGACCATCAATCCCGGAGAGATCCATGGGCTGGTAGGTGAATCAGGCTCGGGACGCAGTTTATTAGCCAAAGCAATATTAGGCGTGCTCGGTCCTAATTGGCATATTATTGCCGATCGTATGATGTGGGATGGAAAAAATCTATTGGAAATGAGCGCCAAACAAAGACGTAACCTAATGGGTAGCGAAATGGCAATGATTTTCCAAGATCCGTCAGGCAGTTTGGACCCAGTTAAAACCATAGGTAGTCAATTAATCGAAGCTATGGTGCCCAACAAAAACATTCCTTTTTGGCGCCGTGGACATGATACCTATTTAAATGCCCAGAAATGGCTTCACAAAGTTGGCATAAAGAAGCCCAGAATGCTGATGAAATGTTATCCATGGGAATTGTCCGAAGGTGAATGTCAAAAAGTGATGATTGCGATGGCGGTAGCGAATCATCCTAAATTATTGATTGCCGATGAGCCGACCAACTCCATGGAGGTCAATACCCAAGCGCAAATTTTTAGATTGTTATCGCAACTCAACCAACTGCAAAATGTGTCGATTTTATTAGTAAGTCATGAACTTGAAACCATGGTGCATTGGTGTGATAACTTAACGATTTTGTACAGTGGTCAGGTGATGGAATCTGGACCTGTGAGCGAAATGGTCGCAATGCCCTATCACCCTTATACTCGGGCATTATTAAAAAACCTGCCTGACCACACTGAAAAAATGCGTCACAAGGCAACCTTACCCACATTACAAGGCTCGTCACCGTCTTTACAACATTTACCAGCCGGTTGTCGACTTGGTCCTCGCTGTCCAGAAGCGCAGAGAAAATGTGTAAAACAGCCTAATCTTGAACATATAAAAGACCGCTATTTCGCCTGCCATTTCCCTTATCAAAGTGAGCAAGAAGATGACGACGCCATTGCTTAAAGTTACCGACTTAAGTAAACAATACTTAACTGGTTACAAGCATTTTAAACCTCAATACTATCAGGCATTATCTCCAGTTTCATTTGAACTGGGTCGTGGTGAAACCTTAGCGATTGTAGGGACTGTTGGTTCAGGTAAAAGTACCCTAGCCAGAATTCTCGTGGGCGCAGAACAACGCAGTGGCGGCGAAATATTTTTTGAAGGTGAAGCCTTAGGTTCACGTAATTTAAAACAACGCTGTCGTTTGATCCGGATGATTTTCCAGGACCCAACGACCTCGCTAAACCCACGTTTATCGATTGGCAACTTGCTTAAAGAACCCTTACGGTTTAATACTCAGCTAAACTCACAAGAGCGTAAAACCTTGGTGATTGAAACCTTAAGAAAAGTGGGCTTATTACCAGAACACGCAGAGTTTTATCCACACATGATTTCAGAAGGGCAAAAACAGCGAGTCGCCGTTGCGCGGGCCTTAATGCTTAACCCTAAAATTATTATTGCAGATGAAGCACTAACAGCTTTAGATTTATCGGTTAGATCTCAAATTATTAATCTGCTATTAAAGCTGCAAAAAGAGATGGGGTTATCGTATATTTTTGTCTCGCATAATCTCAATATTATCCGACATGTGAGCGATAAAATCATGGTGTTGCAAAATGGTCATATGGTTGAAAAAACAACCACAGAAGCCTTATTTACTTCACCACAGCATGAATATACTCAGCGACTAATTCAAGAACAAAGTCAATTTATGCAAAAACGCTAAACTGCTCCAACCACTATGGTTTAGAGGCCGTTTTTGTAAAAATTAGTGCCATTTGGCCGTCGAACTATTTATCCTAGAGCCAATGTTAAAGGAAGAAGCTTAAATATGATTATTAAACCTAAAATTCGTGGCTTTATTTGTACCACAACTCATCCTGTTGGCTGTGAAGCTAACGTTAAAGAACAAATCGAACTCATTAAAGCCAAAGGCAAAATTGCTAATGGCCCTAAAAAAGTATTGGTTGTCGGCTCTTCAAGTGGCTATGGCCTTGCATCTCGTATCACGTCAGCATTTGGAAGCGACGCTGCAACCATCGGCGTATTTTTCGAAAAACCCAGCTCTGAAACTAAACCTGGTACAGCAGGTTGGTACAACACAGCGGCATTTGATAAGTTTGCTAAAGCAGAAGGCTTATATTCAAAAAGTATCAACTGCGATGCATTCAGCCATGAAGCGAAACAAAAAGTCATTGAATTGATCAAGCAAGATTTAGGTCAAATCGACATGGTGGTGTACTCGTTAGCCTCACCGGTTCGTAAAATGCCAGACACAGGTGAAGTTATCCGTTCATCACTGAAACCCATTGGCCAAACTTATACTGCCACGGCTGTTGATACCAACAAAAACACCATTATTGACACTTCTGTAGAGCCTGCAACTGAGCAAGAAATTACTGATACCGTCACGGTAATGGGCGGCCAAGATTGGGAATTATGGATGAGTGCGCTAAGCGACGCTGGCGTATTAGCTGACAACTGTAAGACAGTTGCATATAGCTACATTGGTACTGAATTAACTTGGCCTATTTATTGGCATGGCGCCTTAGGTAAAGCCAAAATGGATTTAGACCGTGCAGCCCACGCCCTTGACAGCAAATTATCTGCTACTGGCGGCTCAGCTAACGTTGCAGTGCTAAAAAGTGTCGTGACACAAGCAAGCTCAGCCATTCCAGTCATGCCTCTTTATATTGCTATGGTGTTTAAAAAGATGCGTCAAGAAGGCTTACATGAGGGCTGTATTGAGCAAATACAGCGTTTGTTTAGTGAGCGCCTGTATCGTGTTGATGGCCAAGCACCCGCAGTGGATAGTGAAAACCGTTTACGCCTTGATGACTGGGAACTTCGTGAAGAAATCCAGCAGCATTGTCGTGATTTATGGCCACAAGTCACTACTGAGAACTTGAGCGAATTAACAGACTACAATGAATACAAAGAAGAGTTTTTAAAACTGTTCGGTTTTGGTATTGATGGTATCGATTATGATGCAGAAGTCGATCCTAATGTTAGCTTTGATGTAATTGAATTATAAATAATATCGCTCTTAGCTAGTGTGAACAAAAAAGCCATAATGCCGTGCATTATGGCTTTTTTATTGTCTTAATCTTCAGCGATCACGCTGAGAATTAACACATGTTAGCATTGTGTCACTCACGCTGCATGTTGGATATATTCGCTGCAACACAAACTTAAACTATGGGTAAAAAGATAAGCAGTTGCGGTGAACCCGCTAACGATTTGGCTTGTTGCTCTTCGGTCATCTTGTCAGCAATCACATCTCGCTGCACAAACAATGGAAAATTCCTTAAGCTGACATCGTTCAAATTAAGCCAATTGCGATACAGGTAGTCTATTGCAGCACCTAAGCCACTATCATTGACCGCTTGCTCGCCACTTAAACGGATCATGGCACATCGTCCCTGTGGGATCGATTTAAGTTTAATCTGGCTCGATTCTAACGCCACTGGCTCTAAGCTTGTCAGTGTCTCGTTAGCTAACGAGACACCAATATCAATTCGATATTGCGCTTTAGCAGCTGACTCAGAGGTTGAATAAAACAGATTAAAGGTTTGACTGCCCATAGGAGATAAACCGTGCTGGCGACGCCATTCAATAAATCGCGCAATGGTTTGAGGTAATAACGAGGGATCACCATGATGTTCCATCACAGCTAATGTTTGCGCAGCAAACGATACAATCTCAACTGAATAAGATTGCTCATCTTGCTGATTAACTTCCGTTTGAAACGATTTTAGCGGTTGTTGCTTAGCAAAAAAATTGCCCCAATCAGGCGCTTGTTGGAACGATTCAGGGCTTTGACCAATACTGCGAGTGAACGATTCGATAAAGTGTTGTTGGTTACGATAAGCCAGTTTTGCCGCTATAGTGGCAAAAGGTACCTGCTTACCAAAACCTAATAAATGGGCGGCCTCTAAGCTTTTAAGCAGTTCGACATAAGCTTCAATTGATATGTGGTACAGCGCATAAAATAACGCTTCAAAGTGGCTTTGGGGAAGCTGGGCAATATTGGCCAACATGTTGAAGTCAACTGGCTCATTTAAGTGTTGATCTAAATAGGCAAGTGCCCGCTCAAATGCTTGATCTAGTCTGTGGCTCATGCCCTCTCCTTTTGAAGTAAATTATCGCAGCCTAATATTTATCATAACGAAAAAAATGTAAATTAACCTGTGGTTTCTGCGCGTCTAATCAGCGCATTTTGGGGTTAAAAAGGTGACGATGTAAACTAGTCGACTAATTGAATATCCAAACCCTCTAGCAAACTCAGTGCCTCAAATCGACTGAATATGGCTTGCTTAACGGTATTAGCCGTAATATCAATTTGATAATTCGACGCATCAGTAAAATTGGCGCCAGTTAAATTAGTATGACTAAATTGACTTAGATTAAGATCGGTTAACCGCAAATCGGCTTTAGTTAAATTAGCCTCTCTAAAGTCGACATCATGGGCACGACAATCAACAAGTGTAAGCTCGGGTAAATTAAGTGAGTAAAAATTACTGCCGTCGAGCAAACATCGTTCAAACTGAATCGTAGTTTGGGTCATAAATTGTGGCCAATGGGCTTTAGTCCAATCAATACCTATAGCTTTACAGTCGCGAAAAATAACGGCATCAAACTCAGTATCAATCACAGACAACACACTCAAGTTACACTGACTAAAAGTACAATCGATAAATTGGCAATGATAGAAATCGCTCTGGTTAAAATCACATTGCATGAAGTAACAGCGCTCAAACGTAATGTTGTTGAACTGTAAATCCACTCCTTTAAGGGACTCGAATGAATCATCATTATAGTGCGATAAGGCAAACAATTTACTCGTTTGTTCTCTAGTTACCTTGCTCATGGTTGATATCCCCTTATAAACAAAAAGACCTAGACGTGAGCCTAGGTCTTTAATATTTCATTGACTACAAAACGTAATTAGTCTGCTACAGGATACTCAATTTGAGCATCTGCCTTAAGTGAGGCAACTACAGCACGGTAATCAGCTTCGCTGTATTGAGGTGCAATACGCTGTTTAAGCGACTTAATCAGATTGTCATTAATGCCTTCGGCTTCATTGACCTTATCAACTACAATCACCGCATAACCAGTTGCTAACGCTGCGGTATCAATAGTGACACTATTCTCAGCAGGTGCAGCAATCTTAAAGGCTTTATTGGTGATAGCTTGATCGATATCCTGATTAAAACGACCTAACTTAGCTAACGTGGTTAATGATGCGCCCGTTAAGGTATCATTACCCGCTTTTAACTGAGCCATATACTCAGCAGCTTTATCACGAGCACCGTCATTGGCTTTATCTTGCTTCAAACGTTCAACAATACCCGATTTAACATCAGCAAAACTCATGATGCCAGCAGTCTGATGTTTTTTCATGCGCACAACCACAACATGGTTTGGCGCAAGCTCAATGACATCACTATTCAAACCGCTCGCTAATACTTGGTCAGAAAATGCTGCTTTGATGAACTCAGGGTTATTGAACTCAGCGGGTACATCATCACGAGAAAATAACGCCGTTGATTGCACTTTTGCATTAACTGCTTGGGCTGTTTCGGCTAAAGTATCCGGGATTTCGTAACTGGTATCAGCTAATTTGGTTTGTAAGCTATAAAACACATCAAGTGCTTTCTTTTCTTGAAGTTGAGCAACAATTTTCTCTTTAACATCTTCAAAAGCAGTAGCTTGACTTGCTTGAACATCTAATAGCTTGATGATGTGATAACCGAACTCACTTTTCACAATAGATGAAACTTGACCTTTTTGTAATCCAAAAAGCGCTTCATCAAATGCAGGATCCATCACACCTTGTTCAAACCAATCTAACTTACCGCCTTCTTGTGCGCTAAGGTTATCATCAGAATCCGTTTTAGCCACTTCGGCAAAATCTTCACCCGCGGTTAACTTAGCTTCAATTGCATCAGCTTTAGCTTTGTCGGCACTGTCATCATCTGTTGCGGCAACAAAAATATGCGCAGCAAGACGTTTTTCGGCTGTTTGATATTGTGCTTTGTTCTCGTCGTAATAAGTTTTCACTTCTTCGTCAGAGACGTCACTGTTTTTAGCCATGTCAGCAGCATTTAATTCAACATACTCTAGGCTAACTTTTTCAGGGCTCATGTATTGCGACACGTTAGCATCATAATAGCTTTGCGCTTCTTCATCAGACACAGAAACAGTTGATAAGAAAGGAGTTGAATCGACAACTAGATAACGTATATCACGAGTTTGACCTTGGACTTCAGCAAGTTGCTTAGCCTCACCGTCTAACACAAACTCACTGCCCACGAGTGCATTTAATAACTGACGACGGGTCATGTCGACGCGCATCATGTTTCTAAAACTTGTGGTTTGATAGCCTAACTGACGCAATACCGCTAGATAGCGCTCATTATCAAATTTACCGTCAGTTTGAAATGCAGGCTCTTCAATAATGGCTTTTTTAATTTGCTCATCAGATACACGCAAGCCTAGTTTATTGGCTGCTTGATCAATGAGTTTGTCAGCAATTAAACGATCCAGTACGTTTTGTTTAATGCCATTCATATAACTTTCGTCAGCGGCTAATGCTGTAAACATTTCACCGAGCTGTTGCTCTATACGAGAGCGTTCATTTTGAAAAGCCTGCTCTAGCTCGTTGGCACTAATTTCGTCACCATTAACAACAGCAGCAGGTACACCCGTGTTTGAGCCTAAATAACTGCTCACACCGGCAAAAGCAAAAGAAAGTATCACAAGTACTAGAATTGTTTTTGCAACAATCCCCTGTGATCCTTCACGAATTTTTTCTAACATCTGAATTCTCGCTTGTTGCGATTAATAAAATAAAAAGGCGCATCACCTTGTGGATGCGCCTTATTGTAAATTATATGGAGTTATCAGACGCTACCACGGGTATGACCCAATACTCCCAATATTGATTATGCAGAACATAACAATATTGCTTTTCGTAAAAAGCACCGCCTAAGCAGTGCTTGTATTACGAATGCCTTACAAAGGCAACGTTATTAACTATGAGTTAACCGCGTCTTTTAGCGCTTTGCCAGCTTTGAACGCAGGAATGTTCGCAGCAGCAATTTTAATTTCATTACCCGTTTGTGGGTTACGGCCAGTACGTTCAGCACGTTGACGTACTTCAAATGTACCAAAACCAACTAGAGAAATCTTATCGCCATCTTTAAGACCTTCCGTTACAGCAGCGATAAAAGAATCCAGTGCGCGGCCAGCAGCAGCTTTAGAAATATCAGCACCAGATGCGATTTTCTCGATTAGTTCAGATTTGTTCATGTCATCCCCTTGAATGTTATTGTCGCGCCGCAACCAAATCTATGTTTAGAGCGGTCTGCGGAGGCTTTATTTTATAAGCTTGATAACACACCAAACTTAGTACGAAAACCAAAAAATGAAATTGGATACAGCTCAACGTCAGATGCCCCAAGGGCTTGGTGCGTCTGACTCTCCACCAACCTAGGCTACCACAGGTCAGCGTTTTGTTAAGCCCCTTTTTTGATTTTTTTTATGCTCTATAGCAATTTTTTGACTAACAAGCTATTTTTTGACCACTTCGAAGCCTTCAACTGGTCGCTCAAGCGCCAATTTCAGGACTTCATCAATCCAACGTACTGGATGAATGGTTAAATCTGCAATCACATTCGCTGGAATTTCTTCCAAATCGCGTTCGTTTTCTTGAGGGATCAATACATGCTTGATTCCGCCACGATGTGCAGCCAATAACTTTTCTTTTAAACCACCAATTGGCAGAACTTCACCGCGAAGGGTTATTTCACCTGTCATGGCAACATCACTACGAACTGGATTGCCCGTTAAGCTCGACACTAACGCAGTACACATAGCCGCGCCTGCTGAAGGGCCATCTTTTGGTGTTGCCCCTTCAGGTACATGGACATGAATATCACGTTTTTCATAAAAGTCGTTATTAATACCCAAATTTTCCGCGCGGGCACGAACGACTGTCATCGCAGCTTGAATAGACTCTTTCATGACATCACCGAGTGAACCGGTATAGGTTAATTTACCTTTACCTGCTACAGATGTTGCTTCGATGGTTAATAAATCACCACCCACTTGAGTCCATGCAAGTCCGGTCACTTGGCCTATTTGGTTATTCGATTCAGCTTTACCAAAATCAAAACGTTGTACGCCAAGGAATGACTTTAAATTATCCTGGTTAACTTCAACCACTTTGACCGTTTTATCAAGCAGAATATGCTTAACTACTTTACGGCAAATTTTTGATAATTCACGCTCTAATGAACGCACACCCGCTTCACGAGTGTAATAACGAATAATCCCTAAAATAGCACTGTCATCGACAATGATTTCTTTTTCTTTAAGGCCATTACGTTCAATTTGCTTGGTCAGTAAATGCTTCTTCGCGATATTAAGCTTTTCATCTTCGGTATAACCCGATAAGCGAATCACTTCCATACGGTCAAGTAAAGGACCCGGTATATCCATAGAGTTTGACGTAGCCACAAACATTACATCAGATAAGTCGTAATCAACTTCAAGATAATGATCGTTAAACGTTGCGTTCTGCTCTGGATCAAGTACTTCTAACAAGGCTGACGATGGATCGCCACGCATGTCTGAACTCATTTTGTCGATTTCATCGAGCAAGAACAATGGGTTTTTAACGCCCACTTTGGCCATTTTTTGAATGACTTTACCTGGCATTGAACCTATGTACGTACGGCGATGACCACGAATTTCTGCTTCATCACGCACGCCACCTAGTGCAACACGGACATATTTACGTCCAGTGGCTTTAGCAATTGACTGCCCCAGTGAGGTTTTACCTACGCCCGGTGGTCCAACTAAACACAAGATAGGTCCTTTAAGCTGTTTAACACGACTTTGAACCGCTAAATACTCAAGAATACGTTCTTTAACTTTTTCAAGTCCGTGGTGATCGGTATCAAGTACTTCTTGTGCTTTGGCTAAGTCACGCTTAATTTTTGAGCGTTGTTTCCAAGGCACAGCTGTCATCCAGTCAACATAGCTGCGCACAACCGTGGCTTCAGCAGACATAGGCGACATCATTTTAAGCTTGTTTAATTCAGCAATGGCTTTTTCTTTCGCGTCGGTTGGCATACCAGCGTCTTCAATCTTACGCGCCAATACTTCAAATTCGTCGTGGCTTTCGTCAATATCGCCTAATTCTTTTTGAATGGCTTTCATTTGCTCATTCAAATAGTATTCGCGCTGACTTTTTTCCATCTGCTTTTTAACGCGGGTACGGATGCGTTTTTCAACTTGCAGCAAGTCAATTTCTGATTCCATCATCGCCATCAGATATTCAAGACGCTCACCGACATTGATCATCTCAAGCACGGATTGCTTATCTTCAAGCTTCAATGGCATATGTGCAGCCATGGTATCAGCTAAGCGAGCCGCTTCATCAATACCCGATAATGAGGTTAATACTTCAGGTGGGATCTTTTTATTTAGCTTGATGTAGCCTTCGAACTGGCCAATAGCACTGCGTACTAAGACTTCTTCTTCTTTATCACTTAACTGCTCAGACTCTAAGTATTCAGCCGTTGCAGCAAAAAACTCTTCTTCTTGAGTGTATTTCTTGATTTTGGCACGTTGGCCACCTTCAACTAATACTTTTACCGTGCCGTCAGGAAGTTTAAGAAGCTGTAAAATAGAGGCAACGGTACCAATATCAAAAATGTCGTCTTTGGTCGGTTCGTCAAGATCTGCATCTCGCTGAGCAACTAATAAAATTTGCTTGTCTTGTTCCATTGCCGATTCCAGGCAACGAATTGATTTTTCCCGTCCTACGAATAGCGGAATTACCATATGCGGGTAAACCACCACATCTCGCAGTGGTAATACGGGGAGTTCGATATGCGCTTCACGCTCTTTAGTCATGGCTCGATTCCGTTTAATGAAATAGACTTAATACTGATTATATTGGGGTGATGTTATCAGTTTCAATGGTCAATACGAAAAAAGGAGTCCAATGGACTCCTTATTTTTCAACTTACTAGTTATCAGTACAATTATTGCTCGCCTGAAGCGGCCAGAGTCTCTGTATTTTCGTAAATCAAAATTGGAGCTGATTCACCTTTAACAACGGATTCATCAACAACCGCTTTAATCACTCCCTGAGTCGATGGAATATCGTACATGGTATCAAGCAAAATGCTTTCTACAATTGAACGTAATCCACGTGCACCCGTTTTACGTGACATCGCTTTTTGAGCAATCGCTTGTAATGCATCATCACGGAACTCAAGTTCGACATTTTCCATCTCAAATAACGCGCTATATTGCTTGGTTAACGCATTTTTAGGCTCAGATAGAATTTGAACCAGTGCAGCTTCGTCTAACTCAGTTAGCGTAGCAACAACAGGTAAACGACCAATAAACTCAGGGATCAAACCAAATTTCACTAAATCACCAGGCTCTACTTGGCTTAGTATTTGTGAAATGGTGGCTTTATCCGCCTCGCCTTTTACTTCTGCACCAAAGCCAATCCCGGTTCCTGTGTGAGCTCGTTGTTCAATGACTTTTTCAAGTCCAGCGAACGCACCACCACAGATAAACAGAATTTTAGAGGTATCCACTTGCAAAAATTCTTGCTGTGGGTGCTTACGTCCGCCTTGTGGAGGAACAGAAGCTACCGTGCCTTCAATTAGCTTCAGTAGCGCCTGCTGAACACCTTCACCCGACACATCGCGAGTAATTGAAGGATTGTCAGATTTGCGACTGATTTTATCAATTTCATCGATATAGACGATACCGCGTTCAGCTTTTTCAACGTCGTAATCACACTTTTGCAGTAACTTTTGAATGATGTTTTCAACATCTTCGCCCACATAACCTGCTTCGGTTAGCGTGGTTGCATCTGCCATAGCAAAAGGAACATTGAGTGAGCGTGCCAGTGTTTCAGCTAATAATGTTTTACCACTACCAGTTGGACCTAATAGCAGGATATTACTTTTACCAAGCTCAACACCGTCTTTTATTGCGCCATTACGTAAACGCTTGTAATGATTGTATACCGCAACAGAAAGCACTTTTTTGGCTTGATCCTGACCGATTACATAGTCATCAAGATGTTTGCGTAGCTCATGCGGTGTCGGCAACTTGTCTTCATCACGCTTAGGTGAAATCTCTTTGATTTCTTCACGGATGATGTCATTACATAAATCAACACACTCATCACATACATAAACTGATGGGCCAGCAATCAGTTTTCTGACTTCATGCTGACTTTTTCCGCAAAAAGAGCAGTACAGCAATTTGCCGCTGTCACCGTTATTTTTGTTATCGCCCATTATTCTACCTCTGTTTCCAACTTAGGTTAACCCTAAGCGCTGCTTGTAGATACTTATCATAACCACATAGATGACTTAACGTCTTTCAGTACAGAATACCTGAAAGATTAGAGAAAATCAGCTATCGGTTTTAGCCGCGACTTGTTAGTAATGAATCGACAATACCATAATCAACAGCTTGAGTAGCACTCATGAAGTTATCACGGTCAGTATCGCGTTCAATGATTTCCAACGGTTGGCCAGTATGATCAGCCAACATTTGGTTTAATTTATTCTTGATGCCTAGGATTTCCTGAGCATGAATGGCGATATCTGATGCTTGACCTTGGAAGCCACCTAATGGCTGATGGATCATCACACGAGAGTTAGGTAAGCAATGACGTTTACCTTTAGCGCCGCCGGCAAGTAAGAATGCACCCATACTAGCAGCTTGCCCCATACACACTGTACTGACATTAGGCTTAATAAACTGCATGGTGTCGTAGATCGCCATACCCGCTGTAACTGAACCGCCAGGAGAGTTAATGTACAAATAAATATCTTTATCTGGGCTTTCTGACTCTAGGAATAATAACTGAGCAACAATAAGGTTAGCCATGTGTTCTTCTACTTGGCCAACTAAGAAGATGACTCGCTCTTTTAATAGACGAGAGTAAATATCATAAGAACGTTCACCTTTAGCTGTTTGTTCAACAACCATAGGTACAAGAGCATTGAGTACTGATTCTGGTGCTTTATGCATTATTCATTTCCCTAAAAATAAAAATGGCCCGCATGAGGAACCTCATACGAGCCATTATAAATGGCGAACCACTTGTTAAGTCAAGCTTAGCTTACGCTCGTCCAGTAGCCTTGTTCATAAATTCTTCAAAAGCAACGTCTTTAACGGTTACTTTTGCTGATTTTAACAATGCTTCAACAGCTTGCTCTTCAAGCGCTACGTTGCGCATGTTTTGCATGAGTTCTTTATTTGAGTTGTAGTATGAAACAACTTCAGATGGATCTTCATACGCTGAAGCCATAGATTCGATCAATGCATTAACACGATCATCTTCAGCTTTTAGCTCGTTAGTCTTAATCACTTCGCCTAATAGCAAACCGATTTTAACACGACGCTCTGCTTGCTCAGTGAAAAGTTCAGCCGGAAGTTCAGGCATATTTTCAGTTTGGCCACCAAAACGCTGCATTGCTTGTTGACGAAGTACATTCACTTCACCTTCAACAAGTGCTTTAGGGATAGAGATGTCATTTGCTGCTAATAAACCAGTAATAACTTGCTCTTTCACATTCGCTTTCAGCGCTTGCTCTAGTTCACGAGTCATGTTTTTACGGATTTCAGCTTTAAGTGCATCTAAGCCACCTTCAGCAATACCAAACAAAGAAGCAAACTCATCATTCACTTCAGGTAAGTTAGCTGCTTGAACTTCAGTTAAGGTAATAACGAACTTAGCCGCCTTACCTTTTAAGTTTTCAGCGTGGTAATCTTCAGGGAAAGTCACTTCGATTTCGAATTCATCACCCGTTTTATGACCAATGATACCGGTTTCAAAACCAGGGATCATACGATTGCTGCCTAATTGAAGTTCAAAATCATCAGCTTTTCCGCCTTCAAATTCTTCACCATCAATAGAACCAATAAAGTTCATTTTAACTTTGTCGTCAGCTGTAGCTTCACGTTCAACAGCAGCAAAAGTAGCATGTTGCTTACGTAACGTTTCAATCATTACATCAACGTCTGCATCATTAACTTCAGCTTTAGGCTGTTCAACTGCAATGCTATCTAAACCCGTTAAAACAACTTCTGGGTAGATTTCAAATGTTGCAACGAATTCGAAAGAATCACCTTCAGTTGAACCAGGAGTAAATACTGGTGCGCCTGCTGGGTTTAACTTCTCAGCTACAATAGCTTCTATAAAGTTGCGTTGCATCACTTCACCAGTGATGTCTTGACGAATGGCTTTACCATAACGCTTGTTGATTTCGCCGATAGGCACTTTACCTGGGCGGAAACCTGGAAGACGAGCACGCTTAGCTTCACGCAATACGTTGTCTTTAACCAATTTCTCGATTTGCTCAGCAGGTACAGAAATAGTTAGGCGACGCTCTAGGCCTTGAGTTGTTTCAACAGAAACTTGCATTTTTTTACCTCGAAATATGTCTAACGTTCTTTGAATGGTCGACAACTCAACCATTAGATATTCGTTTCTTGACTACGGGTTTAGCTCTGATACCCAGCACAGCGATAATATCGATGCTGAAGACGCTGTTGGTATAGGTAGCTTATTTTTGATATTTATCAAGACGCGACATTATAGCTACCGTTTTTAACAGAGTCGAGCCTGAAAAGGTCGATTTACGTGATAAAAGGGCTAACTGATGGTCAATTTTGATGTGTTTGCACGTTTAATGCGCGAAATGAGTTTTTATCAGATTGGATATGCATTGCAGTAAATCAACTATGGTAAACAAATACATTTTTCAGCAACACAATGAGTGTCTCGAAATACACGTTGATTTGAACAGAAAAAAATGGGGTGACTGATGGGGCTCGAACCCACGACAACCGGAATCACAATCCGGGACTCTACCAACTGAGCTACAATCACCATTGAAATGGTACGCCCGGCAGGATTCGAACCTGCGACCACCCGCTTAGAAGGCGGGTGCTCTATCCAACTGAGCTACGGGCGCATGGTTACAGCAATAAGCTGTTTCCTGTCTGGCTGAACAAGTTTACTTGTTCTATTATTCGCTAATAATAGCAAATAACATTTAATTTGGTCGGTGATAGAGGATTCGAACCTCTGACCCTCTCGTCCCAAACGAGATGCGCTACCGGGCTGCGCTAATCACCGAAATCTTACTTTGTTTTCGAAATGTTTATTACTGCTATACAGCAACCTTGTTGTCTCGAGAACGGAGCGCATCTTAACTAGTCACCTTGATATCGTCAACGATTTTTTTAACTCTGGATGCTATATGACGAATTTAGCAGCAAAAACCATGATTAGCATCATAGCGCGAATAGTTTATTCACTGTATTTTCATCGTCTAGCAAATGACACTCTTCATTGCGCCTGCTAGAATAACCGCCGTTCGACCATCGACTTCAACACCTGCGTCACTCAAAGGAAACTCTACAGCCATGACTGCTCAACTTATTGACGGTAAAGCCATTGCACAATCTATCCGCACCACACTAAAACAAAAAGTAGCACTTCGAAGACAAGCTGGATTCCGCGCGCCAGGTCTTGCGGTTATTTTAGTGGGCAGTGATGCCGCATCTCAAGTCTATGTCGGCAGTAAACGCAGAGCTTGTGAAGAAGTCGGTTTTGAATCTCAATCTTTTGACCTGGACACAAGTACAACCCAAGCTGAACTATTAGCGTTAATCGATGAGTGTAATGCTAATCCCAATATTGACGGAATTTTAGTACAACTTCCTTTACCTGATCATATTGATGATTCAAAAGTCATTGAACATATTCGTCCAGATAAAGATGTTGATGGTTTTCATCCATACAATGTTGGCCGTTTAGCTCAACGTATCCCGGTTCTGCGCTCTTGTACGCCGATGGGGATTATGACGTTAATCAAATCTACCGGTATTGATACTTACGGTTTGGATGCTACTGTTGTCGGAGCGTCGAACATTGTCGGCCGTCCAATGACACTGGAACTCTTATTAGCTGGTTGTACTACAACCACCTGTCATCGTTTTACCAAAAACTTAGAGCAAAAAGTGCGTCAAGCCGATTTATTGGTTGTTGCTGTGGGTAAGCCTGGTTTCATTCCTGGTGAGTGGATAAAACCTGGCGCTATTGTGATTGATGTCGGTATTAATCGCTTGGAAAACGGCAGTTTAGTCGGTGATGTGGAATTTAATATTGCCGCCGAAAAAGCCGCATTTATAACTCCGGTTCCTGGCGGCGTTGGTCCAATGACCATTGCGAGCTTATTAGAGAATACTCTTTATGCTTGCGAGCAGTATCATAGCTAGTCCAGCTGGCTGCGGATGAATAACAAAAAAGCCTGCTATTGTAGGCTTTTTTGTTTTATGGGCAAACTAAATTACTTTTTACGCCATGTCGTTCCGCTAGGGCCGTCTTCTAACACAACGCCTAACTCATTTAAGCGATCACGCGCGATATCGGCTGCAGGCCAATCTTTTTCAGTTCGGGCACGGTTACGCTCAACAATTAGTGCTTCAACTTCTGCCACTTCATCGTCACTGCCCTCACCCTTAAAGAAAGCCTCAGGCGTTTGGCTGATAAGACCAAGTACATCGGCTAATTGCTTCAAGCTGACACCTAATGCCGACGCAGCTGCCATATCAGTTATTTTAAGACGATTAATTTCACGGACCATATCAAATAAAACCGAATAGGCTTCAGGCGTATTAAAATCATCATCCATAGCAGATTTGAATTTGGCAACAAACGCTTCAGCAGGCGCAGCGTCGACAGTCAAATCTAAATCTTTAATGGCTGTGTATAAACGCTCTAATGCTGCACGTGCTTGCTTTAAATTATCTTCAGAATAATTTAACTGGCTACGGTAATGACCTGACAATAAGAAATAACGTACAGTTTCAGCGTCATAATGCTTAAGCACGTCACGAATAGTAAAAAAGTTGTCTAATGATTTAGACATCTTTTCACGGTCAACCATCACCATTCCGGTGTGCATCCAGTAATTCACATAAGGCGTGTCATGGGCACAGCAAGACTGCGCAATTTCATTTTCATGATGTGGAAACTGCAAATCAGATCCGCCACCATGAATATCAAAATGTAAACCTAAATGCTTACTGTTCATGGCAGAACATTCAATATGCCAACCCGGGCGACCAGGACCCCAAGGTGATTCCCATGTAGGCTCACCCGGTTTAGACATTTTCCATAGCACAAAATCCATAGGATTGCGTTTAGCATTATCAATTTCAACCCGAGCACCAGCTTGAAGTTGGTCAAGGTTTTGCCCAGAAAGCTGGCCATATTGAGGGAACGACGCAACACTAAATAATACATCACCATTACTGGCAACATAAGCATGGTCGCGATCAAGCAAACGCTGAACCATATCGATAATTTCTTCAATATGTAACGTAGCTCGCGGCTCAAAATCAGGTCGTTTCATGTTCAGCGCATCAAAATCTTGATGCATTTCGCCAATTAAACGCTCAGTAAGTGACTCACACGACTCATTATTTTCAGCAGCACGTTTGATAATTTTATCATCAACGTCAGTAATATTGCGCTGAAAGTTCACCTCATAACCTATGTAACGTAAATAACGTACTATCATGTCAAACGAAACAAAGGTACGCCCGTGACCAATATGACATAAATCGTAAATGGTCACGCCACAGACGTACATTCCGATTTTACCTGGATTTATTGGTTTAAATTCTTGTTTATCACGGCTAATACTATTGTAAATCTTCAACATCGATTGTTCTCTTTTACACTAATTTATAACGGTAAATGTTAATGCAGATTCTAACATGATGTCACCTGTTTTGAACACTGCACTTTAAGCGGCAGTTAAGATAAGTTAGAATCGCGCAAATTAATATTTTCAAGTGAGATAACATGATTACTTTACATACCAATATGGGCGATATTACTTTACAACTAAATGAAGAAAAGGCGCCTATTACTGCCGCTAACTTTATGCAGTATGTTGAAGATGGCTTTTTCGAAGGTACTATTTTTCACCGTGTTATTGACGGTTTTATGATCCAAGGTGGTGGTTTCACTGAAGACATGAGCCAAAAAAGTGTTAAAGCATCAATCAAAAACGAAGCTAGCAACGGTTTATCTAACCGCAAAGGCACTGTTGCAATGGCGCGAACCTCTGATCCTCATTCAGCAACTGCACAGTTTTTCATTAACGTCAAAGACAATACGTTCCTTGATTTTAAATCAGAAACCTCGCAAGGCTGGGGTTACTGTGTGTTTGGTGAAGTCGTTGAAGGGTTAGACATCATTGAGCAAATCAAAAATGTCCCAACAGGAAATAATGGTATGCATCAAGATGTACCATTAGAAGCTATTGTGATCAAAAGCGTTAGCGTTAAAGCGTAATTTTGAAAACAACAATCTTTGTGGGCGATTTGCACTTAAGTGCTGATCGTCCCGATATTACTCAAGCCTTCGTGTATTTTCTAAATCATGGTTTAGACGATGCTGAAGCGCTTTATATCATTGGCGATCTATTCGAAGTGTGGATGGGTGATGATATTGCTGAGTCATTTAGTGTTGCTATCGCTGATGCAATCAAAATGGTATCAAACACGCTACCTGTGTACTTTATTCATGGTAATCGTGACTTTATGGTAGGCAAACAATTTTGCCAACGAGCAGGCATGCAAGTATTACCTGAAGTGTATTGTATCGACTTGTACGGTGTGAATACTGTTATCTTGCATGGTGATAGCCTTTGCACACTTGATGTTGACTATCAGCGATTCAGACGCTTTAGAAGCTTTAGAGTCGTGCGCTGGTTATATGCTCGCTTACCTAAAAAGACACGCTTAAACATTGCTGCAAAAATTCGTCAAAAAAGTGTCCAAGGTAATCAACAAAAACACTACGAAATTATGGATGTTGAACCAAGCGCAGTGACTGCTCTGCTGGCGAGTACTGGCTGCCAACGCATGATCCATGGTCATACGCATCGTCCGGCGATTCATCAATTATCTGCAACGCATCAACGCGTAGTAGTGGGCGACTGGTATACTCAAGGTAGCGTCTTAAATGTGAATGAACATGGGTGCGAGTTAGTTACACTGCCCTTCTCAGACACCAAATAGGCTCACTTGTGATAATGATGACACATTATCTGTGAGCCTTAATGAGACGCGCTCAACCATTGAGCTATTGACTCGGTACACCACTGTGAAAACGAAATTCGCTGTCCTCAGCCAAAATCAATCTCTTCTCAATTTGTCGAAAGTAATCAATTCGTTCGCTGATATCAACGCCTGCTATATCTTGAGCAAGGGCTAAATAATCTTGAAAATGCCGAGCTTCAGAGCGTAGTAATGAGGTGTAAAACTTAGCCAGCTCATCATCTAAGTGTGGCGCAATTTTAGCAAATCGCTCACACGAACGCGCTTCAATAAACGCCCCAATAATTAATTTATCAATAATGGTCAGTGGCTCATGGGTTCGCACATGAATGATCAATTGCCTGGCATAACCCCCTGCGCGAATATTACTGTAATCAATACCTCGTGCCGTCATAATCTGTAGTACTTGTTCAAAATGATGGAACTCTTCTTTGATCAGGCGCACCATTTTACTCATGACATCAGCACTATAAGCTAAGTGCTCATTGGCGACTAATTCACTAGTGATATCATTCTTTTTACTATCGCGAGCCAAAAAGGCATGTGCGTCACGGTCTTGTTGGTAAACAAAATCCTCGTAGGGCTTTGCCCAAGCCTTTAATAGATGAGCGCTACTTTTATCAATCGCATATTTGCGGATCATTAAAATAGCTGTTTGCGCAGCTTTGAGCTCGCAGTTGCAATGGTCAATAAGCAATGGGATTAATTGCGACGGTTGTTTTGCTTTTTCAACCCAAAGGTCTGGGGTCTCACAACCTAAAAAGTCATGAATTGGCGCAAGTAATTGCTGCATAGAATGAATAACTCAGTCAAGAATCTACGCTCAGTTTACCTGTAGAGTGATCATTTCTGAAGCCAAAAACGTAATACTCCTTGACGAAAGTCTATTTATGTTCAATAAATAAGCTAAGCATCTAATTTAACGCTTTTATAACAGATGCAATCGATCACCTTAAATGATGATTCTAGTGTGGGATAGGGTCATAACTGAACAACATAGATATTGGCAACGATGGAATGAGTTTACTGCCAATACAAAATAGGTTGTTAAGTTGATGTGGACTGATTAAGGCGATGGATAAAAAGCTGTAGTCAGTTCGTCGTTGTTTGGCGAGCTAGGTCAAAAATGCTAAACAAGGATAACGATAATGGTATTGAATCACTTAATGGGGCTTTACACTCATCCGAAAAAAGAGTGGCAAACAATTGAAAAAAATCATGAAGCATTGAAAAGCAGCTTGAGTCATATATTGCTTATTGCGCTCATTCCTGCCGTTTGTGCTTATTTTGCAACGGCTCATATTGGGTGGCATCCAGGCGTCGGAGAACCACTATTTCTGACATCACAAAGCGCACTATTAATGTCAATTGCGATGTACTTTGGCTTAATTATTGGCGTTCTGGCTCTCGCCTACTTAGCTTTTTGGATGGGTAGAACATTTGATGCAGATCCAACCTATACTCAAGCGCTCGAATTGGCTTCCTATACTGCAACCCCCTTATTCATGGTCGGTCTTGCAGCACTCTATCCTGTATTATGGTTCATAATGGTCATTGGATTAATCGGATTATCCTATTCGGTGTATCTGCTCTATGCAGGAGTGCCCATCATTATGAATATACCTGAAGAAAAAGGTTTTATTTATGCCAGCTCAGTTGTTACAGCAGGCTTAGTATTGCTGGTTGCACTGATGGCAAGTAGTGTCATTTTATGGAGTATTGGTTTAGGCCCAATGATGCAATAATCATTTAGTTAAAAGATAACAAAAAGGCGCTTAAGGCGCCTTTTTTGTATCATTCATCACTCATTAAGCAAAGGTATCTCTTAACGGTACCGTTAAGTTAAATACTAAGTGATCAGCGCTGGAGTCTTTGCTGTCTGCGCAGAAATAGCCTTCTCGTTCAAACTGATAAGATTTCTCAGCAGGAGCATTGACTAAACTAGGTTCCACTAGGCCATTTAACACCACCAAAGACTGTGGATTAATGACCTCATCGACAGTTTCAAACGTCGCAGGATTTTCTTTGGTAAATAGACGATCATAGATACGAAACTCAGCTGGTTTCGCCGTTGCCGCGTCAACCCAATGAATCACGCCTTTAACTTTACGGCCATCGGCAGGGTTTTTACCTAAAGTATCTGCATCGTAACTACAATAAACGGTAGTGATATTGCCATCAGCATCTTTATCACAACGTTCAGCTTTGATGATGTAAGCATTACGTAGGCGGACTTCTTTACCGAGTACAAGACGTTTGAAATGCTTATTAGCCTCTTCTTTAAAATCTTCTACATCAATAAAAAGTTCTTTGCCAAAAAATAACTCACGAGTGCCCATAGCCTCATTATTAGGATGAGCAGGCGCCTTAATGGCCTCTGGTTGTGCATTAGGATAGTTTTCAATCACGATTTTAATCGGTCTTAAAACAGCCATTGCACGAGGGGCATGTTCGTTAAGCTCTTCACGGATACACGCATCTAGCATGCCTACTTCGACTAAGTTTTCTTGTTTAGTAACGCCTATACGCAAGCAAAACTCTCGAATTGATGCAGGAGTATAGCCACGACGACGAAGGCCAGCGATAGTTGGCATACGCGGATCATCCCAACCGTCGACTAAGTTACGGGTAACTAAATCGTTTAATTTACGTTTAGACATCAGAGTATATTCAAGATTTAAACGCGAAAACTCATATTGACGAGTACGGTTTGGTGCTTGAAAATCATCTAAATGATCCAGTACCCAGTCATATAAGCGGCGGTTATCTTGGAACTCTAACGTACAAATCGAATGGGTGATATTTTCGATCGCATCAGAAATACAATGGGTGAAGTCATACATTGGATAAATGCACCACTTATCACCTGTTTGATGATGGTGAGCAAAACGGATACGGTAAATAATAGGATCGCGCATGCACATAAATGGCGATGCCATGTCTATTTTTGCGCGCAGAGCACATTCACCTTCTTTGAATTCGCCTAGACGCATTTTTTCAAATAATGCGAGGTTCTCTTCAACACTAGTATCACGATAAGGGCTATTTTTACCCGGCTCTTTTAAGGTACCACGATGTTCTCTGGTTTGTTCCCCATTTAAGAAACAAACATAAGCGAGACCTTTGGTGATTAACTCAACGGCATACTGATGTAATTGGTCAAAATAATTTGATGAATAACGGATATCGCCAGACCATTCAAACCCTAACCAACGCACATCTTCCTGAATAGACTTAACATAGTTAATATCTTCTTTTTCAGGGTTAGTATCATCGAAACGTAAGTTACATTGACCTTGGTAATCTTTTGCGATACCAAAATTCAAGCAAATAGATTTAGCATGGCCAATATGTAAATACCCGTTTGGTTCCGGTGGAAAGCGTGTATGTACTTGGCTGTGCTTACCGCTTTTTAGGTCTTCGTCTATGATATTACGAATGAAGTTACTTGGACGTACTTCAGTGTCCATATGACTCATGGAATTCCTCTTGGCGCACAATGGCAATATGAATAAAAATAGATGATCCTACAGATCTTATGTAGTTACAACTCCTAGGCTTGAAAAAGTTAACCCGATAAAGCAAATAAACCCAGCTTTGCTGGGTTTATCGAGTAAATCAAAACGTTTTAGCTTAACTACTCAGTGATAATGCGTATTCCAGGAATAATTTGTTGAGCCTTTCTGCCCTTTTTGTTTAACCAAAAATAAAAACCAATCAAAGCCATAACGAAAAAGCCGATCCAACTGGCAGATTGCAGAGGATGCTGAGTAAAGGTAGCCCCTTGATATACAACTGTAGCTGAGCCGTAGGCTAATGAGAATGTCCAAATAGCAGCAAAACGCGCCCATTTGGTACCAAACTCATGCACCAAAGCTCCCATAGCCGCCACACACGGGGTATAAAGCAAAATAAATAACAAGTATGAGAACGCCGCTATCTGACTTTTAAAGCCCGTTTGCAGCGCACTGAAGGTCGTAGAGTCAACAGATAATGCGATGGCAGCTTCATCTAAATCACTAATACCCGCTATAGCAATCGATAATGGATCACCAGCCTCAATACCAAGTAAATTTGCAGGAATAGTGGCTAAACCTATTTTGACGCTATCCCAAATTGAAACCAGTTCAACTTGTTCGCCTTCATCATTGCTATATAAACTATTCAATGTACCGACGACAGCTTCTTTAGCAAAAATACCGGTGATAATACCTACAGTTGCCGCCCAGTTATCTTGCTCTATTCCCATAGGCCTAAACAATGGGGTAATTTGTTGACTGGCAACACTGAGCATAGATTCTTTACTATCTTCATGTCCAAAGGAGCCGTCAGTACCGATAGCATTGATAAAGTTAAGCAGTGTGACGACGATAATGATAGTTTTACCTGCGCCCATAATAAAGCTTTTAGTGCGTTTCGTGGTGCGAGAGAAAACCGCTTTAGATTTAGGCATTTCATAACTTGGCAATTCCATGACAACAGCGCTACTGGTTCCAGGCAAAACTGTTTTTCGTAATAATAACCCAGTACCAATCGCGGCAAAAATACCAATAATGTACAGTAAAAATACTAAATTTTGACCAGACTGCGGGAAAAATGCCGCGGCAAATAATGCATAAACCGGTAGCCGAGCACTGCAAGACATGAATGGCGCCATCATTCCAGTAACGATACGTTCACGCTCACTGCCTAAGGTTCTCGTTGCCATAATGGCAGGCACCGAGCAACCAAAACCAACAATCATAGGCACAAAAGCTTTACCCGGTAAACCAATGCGACGCATTAGACCATCAACAACAAAAGCTGCTCGAGCCATATAGCCTGAGCCTTCAAGTACCGAGAGAGCCAAAAATAGTGCCGCAACAACAGGAATAAAGGTCGCAACAGTTTGAATACCTTGGCCAACGCCGCCAGCCAAAATGGTTACAATCCAATCTGGCGAGCCTATTGACGACAACAAGGCACCAAAATGATCCACAAAAATAGCGCCAGCAGTAATATCAAAGAAATCAATAAATGCATTACCAACATTAATACTAAATAAAAACATTAGGTACATGATAAACAAGAAGATAGGGATACCCAGCAGTGGATGTAACACGACTTTATCAAGCCTATCGGTGACACTAACATGTGTGCCGGTACTTACTGATGCCTCAAACACCTGTTGAACAAAATCATAACGGGTGGTGGCGATCATAATATCGATGTCTTGACCGGCTTGTTCAACCCGTTGAGTACATTGTCTTACCGTGTCATGTAATTGGGTTTCACTGGAACCACAGTCATTACCATGGCTGTTAGCTAAAATAGCCAGTGCTTGTCCACGACTTAGCTCTGCAAGTCCTTGTGCATCATTTTGTATCTGTAAAGCAATAACACTTGCTTCTATATCAGCATGATACTGCAATAATAAAGATGCTGCGGTATTACCTTTTTTCAATAATGACAATAGTTCAGTTTGTAGATGCTTAACATCGGCTTGATTTCGAGAGCAAATTGCAATGACAGGACAACCGAGGCGGACCGACATGTCGTCAACATTAATGTTAATCCCCAGCTTTTTCGCTGCGTCAATTTTATTAATGACAACGATAATAGGAATGCCTAACTCACGTAATTGGGTAGTCAAATACAGATGACGCTCAACATTGGTTGCATCAACTAAGTTGATGATAGCGTCCACTTGTTGGTTTGAAAGATACGCTTGCGCAATTTGTTCATCGAGTGAACAATCACAACTATTTCCGGCTGGTAATAAATCATAAATACCGGGTAAATCGGTGAGAAAAATATCTATACCAGAGTCACTAAACTTCCCAGTCTTCTTTTCTACGGTAACACCGGACCAATTACCCACCTGCTGGCTAGCGCCAGTAAGGGCATTAAAAAGAGTCGATTTACCCGCGTTTGGATTGCCCACAGTGACACAATGAAATTGTTTAGTCATTTTTTAGAACTACCTCGATAATATCGGCTAAATCACAACGCATACATAGTTTACTGCCACGTAAATCTAACTCAACACCCGAGCCCATAGGGGCACGGCGAATAAAATGAAAACGAGTGTTGGGAGTAATGCCCATGGATAACAATTTACGTTTAACCGTTTGCGGTAAAGTTAATTGACCGATTTCAGAGATAATTGCCTGATCACCTGGCTTAAGTTCACTCAGCTTCATGTAACACTACCTTCAACAACATTAATAACGCTAAAAATTTTATCTGAACTGAACCAGTCAAACTCAAATCTAGATCAAAGTTTCACTTGTTAACGAGAATAGTTTTCAGTTGTATTACGTATTATGTGACAAATGCACGCTAGAATATAGTACCAAGAAGATTTAATTTTATTTAAAGACGCGATGAGTAAAAGCGTTACTCTCTTTGCGCTGTCAACAATCCCATGTAGCAATCATCTGACCATATTTGATCAATACAGTTATTATGTCTTAACGTTCCTTCAAGAATGAAACCGACTTTCTCAAGGACTCTACGTGAAGCGGTATTGTGTTGGTCACAAATACCGATGTATTTATGCATATTAAATTGCAAAGCTCCCCAGTCGGTTACGGCTCGCAAGCTTTCAGTAGCGAATCCAAAACCGTGCTTTTCTGGCGCAATAAGGTAACCCACCTCAGCTCTGTTTAATTGAGCATCATCACATCGAAAGCCAATAAGGCCGACAAACTCATTCGTGTCGATCTGCTCAATGACCAGAGATAACCATTCACCAGATTCAAATTGCCAAGCGGCTTTACGTTGCTCAAATTTAGCAACGATATCTGACTCAGATTCAATAAGGCGAATATATTGATTTATATCTTTATCGAGGTGCAAGCGAAGAAAGTTCGGCCAATCCTTCGTTTGTAAATTTCGTAATATCAACCGATCGCTAAAAAGATTTATGTCCATACACCCTCTATTTCTTATCAAGAAAAATGGCAGCCTAGGCTGCCATTTTTGATACTTAATTAATACACACTAGGCGCGACTAGTCACTTCAAGTAAATGATAACCAAATTGAGTTTTTACAGGTCCTTGAACAACATTTAACGGCGCACTGAACACTACTTCGTCAAATTCTTTGACCATCATGCCAGGACCGAAAGAACCTAAATCACCACCCTGTGCTCCAGACGGGCAAGAAGAGTTTGCCTTAGCAATCTCAGCAAAATCGGCGCCGGCTTCGATCTGTTGCTTAAGTGTTTCACATTGTTCCTGATTACTCACAAGTAAGTGTCTAGCTGTTGCTTGTACCATGATATGGCTCCTATAAATGTAATATCTACTAAAAAATAACACTAACATAATGACAAAATGATGACACCATTTAGTCACCAAACTTGTGCAACATTATTTGGTTGATTCAGATTCAATCCAATCAGCAATCTTGTTTTCCATCACCGCCATAGGTAAAGAACCTGACGTTAACAACTGGTCATGAAAAGCTTTAAGGTCAAACTTGTCGCCAAGCGCTTTTTCGGCATCAGCACGCAATCTTAAAATTGTCAGTTGCCCCACTTTGTATGATAAGGCTTGACCAGGAATTGCCATATAACGCTCTACTTCAGCAATGATATCGGACTCTGCCATTGGTGAGTTGTCCATCATGTATTGAATAGCTTGCTCACGACTCCAACCTTTGGCATGAAGACCTGTATCAACCACTAATCGCATAGCTCGAAGCATTTCATCTGATAACTTACCGAAATACTGATAAGGGTCGTTAAAGAGGCCCATTTCAACACCTAAATACTCTGAATACAGTGCCCAACCTTCTTCAAACGCAGTATAACCTTGGAAGCGTTGAAATTGCGGCACCTCGGTCAACTCTTGCTTAATTGAAATCTGAAAGTGGTGACCAGGTGAAGCTTCATGCAAAGAAAGGGTTGTCATTCCCCATTTCGGCTGCGCTTTTAAGTTATAAGTATTGATATAAAAGATCCCCGGACGAGAGCCATCCACAGCAGGAGATTCATATGATGCACCTGCTGCCGACTGTTCACGGAAACTTTCTACTGGTTTAACAATATAATCGGCCTTTGGCATCACATTAAAATACTGCGGTAACACCTGATTAATTCTATTTTTAATGGTCATATAACCATCAATTAAATCTTGTCTATCTGTAAAGAAATACTGAGGTTCTGAAGATAAAGAGGCAAAAAATGCCTTTAGATCACCGCTGAAACCAACTTGTACTCTAACTTTGTCCATTTCGGATAAAATACGCGCAACTTCAGATAATCCAATTTGATGTATCTCATCGACAGGCAAAGTGGTAGTTGTGTGACTATTGGCTAAATGCTGATACCAGTCTTTACCATTAGGTAATCCCCACCAACCATCAGAAGCACGGGAGTTTGGTAAATAATCATTCTTTACGTAATCACGCAACTGAGTTAAAGCAGGTAATAATTCGGCATTGATGAGTTGAGTATACTCAGTAGTAAGTTGTGATTTTTGTTCCGCAGTAAAATCATCTGGTAGCAAGTTTATCGGTGAATAAAATATACTACTCTGTGCATCCGTAACAAGTTGAGCATCTAACTGAGGAATGATGCGCTCCACAAGTACTCGTGGTAATACGACTTTGCTAGCGATGCCCTCGTCCATTCGTTGTTGGGCAAGCTTGGTCCAGTTAATAAATCCACGTAAACGAGCCAACCAATTTTGATAATCTTTTACCGTCTTAAATGGT